>JAPHRJ010000092.1 GCA_026196045.1 Gammaproteobacteria bacterium | reverse complement strand
CAGGGTACACCGCAGGAAGTAAAAGACAACCCGAACTCAGTCACTGGCCAGTACTTAAGTGGCAAACGATCCATTACGATCCCGGCACAACGTACACACAATGATCCAGCCAGACAGTTTTCCATTCATGGTGCCACCGGCAATAACCTGAATAAAGTAGATATAGATATCCCCGTTGGCTTGATGACAGCCATCACCGGTGTATCCGGTTCCGGTAAGTCCACTTTAATTAACGACACTCTGTATCGTCATGCGGCCGCCGTGATCAACAACAACAGTGCAGAACCGGCTCCCTGTGAAGAAGTGATTGGATTAGATCAGTTTGATAAAGTTGTCGATATTGATCAAAGCCCCATAGGCCGAACGCCTCGTTCCAACCCGGCGACTTATACGCAGTTGTTTACTCCTATCCGCGAGATCTTTTCCAACATACCCGAAGCCCGTGCACGTGGTTATAACCCCGGCCGTTTCAGCTTCAATGTAAAAGGTGGGCGTTGTGAAGCCTGTCAGGGTGATGGAGTTCTTAAAGTCGAAATGCATTTCCTGCCCGATATCTATGTGCCCTGCGATGTTTGCAAAAGCAAACGCTACAACCGCGAGACACTGGAAATTAAATACAAAGGCAAGAACATCTACGAAGTATTAGAGATGACCATCGAAGATGCACTCGACTTCTTCGACGCCATCCCTGCGGTAAAACGCAAACTACAAACCTTGATGGATGTAGGTTTGAGTTATATTAAACTCGGCCAGAACGCCACCACCTTATCCGGTGGTGAAGCCCAACGCATCAAGCTCGCTCGCGAGTTATCCAAACGCGATACCGGCAAGACTCTTTATATATTAGATGAACCCACTACCGGTCTTCATTTCCATGATATTGAACAGCTACTCGCTGTCCTTCATCGACTACGAGATCATGGTAATACCCTTGTTGTGATTGAACATAACCTCGACGTCATTAAAACCGCCGACTGGATCATCGACATGGGCCCGGAAGGGGGGAATAAAGGTGGTGAAATAGTTTGTGCTGGAACACCGGAAGATGTGGCGAAGCATCCGGGTTCGCATACGGGGCGGTATTTGAAGCCAGTACTGGAACGGTAATATATACGGGTTTACCCGTATATGTAATTATATTAAAAGCTTCCGCCCCGCCATTGCATGGCTGTGGGCGGGTTACTTTCTTGTAGTGACAAGAAAGTAACCAAAGAAACACTCCCGAAGGCTTGTTGGATTATGTATCCACATAATCCAATACCCTCGATGCTCGTGTTCAACGGGACTCGACATCAACTCACTCGTATAAATCACTCGCTCAAACAATGTCTCGTCTTATCCGTTGATCTCTGCGCGTCTCGGCAACGCCTAACGGATTTAAAAAACTATTCTCCATCAGCATTCCCTTTATTAGTTGTTTTTAATGTTCAGAATTAAACCATGTCAAGCATAGTAACAATAGAAATATTGTGTTATTAAATAATGCATAAAATCGGATTCTATAAAGGTTATTTTGTTAGCTCAATCTAAATAAGGAGCACTTAAAGGGAATGGCTAATATGTTTTCTAAAAAAATAATTAAGGAATTTATAAGCTGGTATCGTTTGCCTACTGAAAAAACAATAGTAAAACACCAAACAACTCAATATACGCCTTCACAATCCAATGTATTTGAATCATTTATTAAAGGAATGGAAAGCTCAATAGATAAAGACGACATAGTTGATATAATTATTCACCATCAATTGCCACAGGGTGATTTCTCTTTAACTTGCGCTGACAAATACCGCTGCAACATTAACAACTTCACGTTATATTGCCAAGGCAGCAACACTACTAAATTACTGCTAACCGGTTTAAGAATTAACAACCTTAACATTGATTATAATAACATTGCGAATTTAACAATAGAAAACTGTGATATAAAACGTTTATCACTAGGCAACCAATGTAAGGTAACATTAAAAAATTGTCATATTGGCCAAATAAATTTTAATAACGTCTCATTCCTTCATGTAGAAAAGGGCTTTATACTTGACTTCATATGCCCCGTTCCTGGAAGTAGCAATCCATTTAGCGGTTCAATATCATTAAATGGTACTTTTATACCAAGAGACACAAAAAATTATCTTTTGACTGGACCACAACCCTACAGAAACATTCGACATCACTTAAAAAGTATTGAAAATGGTCAACTAGCTAATTTTTTTCATTCAGCTGAACTAGCAGTTGAAAGGGAAAATGACACCGTTTTCAATAAAATAATTAGTCATGCATATGAATCGTTTTCAGATTTCGGGGCGTCCGCATTAAGACCTATCATTTGGTGGTTCACAATTGGTTTTGCTAGCGCATTACTTATTTATTATTTCGATGGTGCGGTGAATGCGTTTAGTCTAGATAGTGATCACTATACCGGTTGGAGAGATATATTAATATGCAGCAACGGATATAGGTCAGTTTATTTATCATTCCAGAGCATGCTTAACCCCTTAGGCATATTAGGTATAAAGTCATTAGTTATTCCTGCTTCTGGCTGGCTAGTAACGTATTTGTTGTTTCAAGGCTTATTATCCGCCATCCTAATTGCTTTAATGATATTTGCCATTCGACGAAGATTTAAAATTAGTAATTAGATAAAGCTTAGCAAAAGGGCATGACGTTTTTCCTGAAATCAAGACAAATCAAGGGGTCAGACCACTTGAACACACTAAATAAAACATAGCCACTAAAAAATATATAACAACATGTCACGTTACTTTGAATTCTCATGGGGCACCCGCCCCATGGGCCAACCATGGCATTCTCTTTCCCTGGCTCTTGTCGGTATTATCCTGAGTACAGTTTCTTTCTATGGTTATCTGTCGGAGTCTGCGTTTATAGACTCCGCCATAGAAACCAAAGGTATCGTTACTGATAATATTCATAAGAATGACATGTATTATCCTGTCATCCAGTTTCGGGATAAGAATAATAAATGGTATGTATTGCCACTCAATAGAAGTTCATCATCCCCTATGTATGAGAAGGATGAGACAGTAACGGTTCTTTATTCCCCCACTAATCCAGATGATGCGAAACTTGATGGTTTCTTTAGCCTATGGTTACTGACTTTTATTACCGGGATTTTGGGATTTCTATTTTCACTAAGTTCTATCCTGCTCTGGATATACCGACACCCGTTCTATGCATGGATTGGGTATCCTGAATTGAGCGGGTCAAAGAAAATAGAGGAGTAACTCGGGAATGAAAAGGATAAGCAAATTAACTTATGCTGCTTTAACGGATAAATGCAGACCCAGAGACTTTATGATCTCAAACAGGGTTGATAGTTTCGGATTACCTGTTTCAGACAAAGCCTTATAAAGACTCTCACGATTTAATCCGGTACGAGCAGCCATCATGGTCATGCCTCCCTGTGAATCGACGACATCACGCAATGCTGCCAGTAACAGCTTTGGATCATCTTCCTGCAAGGCTGCATCAATATACAGAGCGACATCCTGAGGTGTCTGTAAATAATCACTTGTCTGATAAGATTTACTTGGCATTATAATGACTCCAGTACTGTAGTGCCTGCTTGATATCTCGTTGCTGTGTTGGCTTACTTCCTCCACATAACAACAGAACTATCTCACGTTCTAACATTCCAAAATATATACGATATCCCTGACCTTCATTTATCCTGAGCTCATGCACGCCATTTGTGACTGGTTTTACATCACCAAGGTTACCCAACTCAAGTCGTTTGAGTCGAATCAATATTTTAGCTTTCGCTCTTTTATCCCTTAACCGGTTTAACCAGATATCAAAAGGGAGCTTCCCATCAGGAAGCTGATATTTCCTTATATACATATTACATCCCTTTTTTTTAACTGTAGCCTATAGACTACATTCTGTCAAACACGTAGATATCCATTTTCAAGAAATTTATTTGCTTTCAGACTTCAGCCCAACGACTGTTATAGAAATACAGGCACAATTTATTCGCATAAAAATATAATCCGTCTGGACACGTAAAAATGTGCCAAGCTTGCAACACTTAATATCCTCTCACCCTGGCACTCTCCCTCGGGGAGAGAGTACAAATTACAGAACCTCAACTCTATCCCCAATCCCCAAACCAAAACTCTCCACCGAACTTCCCTGATTCACTGCCACCTCTATTAATCCATTCGAATTTACATACCAGAATCCTTCTCCTTTGTTCACTTCAGAAAAAGTCCGAGCAAACATAAACTCATGTTCCTCTACTTTAATGACAGAAGTCGCCCCCATTTGCTCACCAGATAATCCTGTCATCGCATTGCCATAATGATCAACATAAATGATCTCGTTAAGTTGTTCAGGCCAGTCAACAGGAACAATTTCATCAGTCGTCAGCTCTTTTCCATCAACCTGTTTACCTTCTGCAAGCATGGCTGCGATTGGAGCAAACAGATCACGGCCGTGAAAACTGTTAGATAAAGTTTGCGGTTTCCAGTTAATCTCCCAAACCTGCGCTTTGTTGGCCTGTTTGATAACTGTATTAAAAAGGCCGTTATCTGGCCCGATATACCAACGGCTATCAGCTTTAACCATGATAGGTCGACGATGGTGATCACCGACTCCAGGATCAACAACACCAAGTATTATTGTCCGTTCTGGTAAATAGGGGATGAGTGACGCCAGTAAATAAGCGGAGGCTTTGGGGTTGAACATGGGAGCATCATGCATCAGGTCAATGACAGCCTGGTTGGGAACCTGTTGTGCCAACACGGCTTTCATTTGCCCGACATAGGAGCCCTGATAGCCAAAATCTGTAAATAGAAAAATCATTATTAATAACCTGATTTATGTTTCACATATTTCAACGCAAAGGCGCAGAGAAATATAAGTTTATTACCCAGAAGCTGTTTTGATCTTATCTAATCGATAAAAATATTTTAAGATCTAAAGTATTCAGTTCTATCAGGCAAAAATGAAATCTCAAAGCAATATACCTTGCTCCACCAGACAGGTACCTGTCTCACCCTGTGAAAACGAGAACACTCATAATCTTTGAGAACTTTGTGTCTCTGCGCCTTTGCGTTAAAAAGCTGCTATAAACAATAGCCTGTTACAAACGCCAGGCAATAAAAAACCGGGCTTATAAGCCCGGTTTTTAGCAGCAATGGCTGAAGCTTATGCTGTAGCAGCTTCAGTTACTGTTGTATCTTCTTCTACGACTTCCGCTTCAACTGGACGATCAACCAGTTCAACGATAGCCATCGGTGCGTTGTCACCAGGACGGAAACCACACTTCAGTACACGCAGGTAACCACCGGGGCGATCTTTGTAACGTGGACCCAGTTCTTCGAACAGCTTGGTTACAACATCGCGATCACGTAAGCGTGCAAAAGCCAGACGACGGTTAGCAACAGTATCATTCTTTGCAAGAGTAATCAGAGGCTCAGCTTTACCACGCAGTTCTTTTGCTTTTGGTAAGGTTGTGCGAATCAGTTCGTGTTCAAAAAGAGAAGCTGACATGTTCTTGAACATGGCTTTTCTATGGCTACTGTTACGATTAAACTTACGACCACTTTTACGGTGACGCATGACTATATACCTTCAAAAATACGTTTCTACAAAGGACCAGTTAAAAAACTAGTCCTGTTTTTCCTTAAGACTGGCTGGTGGCCAGTTTTCAAGACGCATACCTAATGACAGGCCGCGTGACGCTAATACGTCTTTAATTTCAGTTAGTGACTTCTTGCCCAGGTTAGGCGTTTTCAGCAATTCAACTTCAGTACGTTGAATCAGGTCACCAATGAAGAAAATCTGTTCTGCTTTAAGGCAGTTAGCTGAACGTACAGTTAACTCAAGATCATCAACTGGACGCAACAGGATTGGATCAATATCTGGTTCCTGCTCTTCTGGTTCAACTTCTTCACGGCCGCGCAGGTCAACAAAGGCTGACAGCTGGTCCTGTAAAATGGTTGCCGCACCACGAATGGCTTCTTCTGGATCAATCGCACCATTGGTTTCAAGCTCGATAACCAGCTTGTCCAGGTCGGTACGTTGTTCAACACGGGCGCTGTCTACATTGTAGGCAACACGTTGAATTGGACTGAAGCTGGCATCCAGTTGCAGACGACCGATTGGACGATCTTCATCCTCATTCACACGGCTGTTAGCAGGTTCATAGCCACGACCACGAAGCACTTTCAGAGTCATGTTTAGTTCACCAGCCTTAGTCAGGTTGGCAATAACATGGTCTGGGTTAATCACTTCAACATTGTGGTCCAGGGTAATATCAGCAGCTGTGATAACACCAGGGCCTTTTTTGTTCAGAGTCAGGTTGGCTTCTGATTCGCCTTCCATATTTAAGGCAACACCTTTGAGGTTCAGAAGAATATCAATCACATCTTCCTGAACACCTTCAATCGTGGTGTATTCATGCAAAACGCCTTCAATTTCCACTTCAACGATGGCGGCACCATACATTGATGACAACAGAATGCGACGTAGCGCATTACCTAATGTGTGTCCAAATCCACGTTCAAGTGGCTCAAGCGTTACTTTCGCGTGAGTGGTATCGACTTGTTGTACATCAACGATACGAGGAGTTAGAAATTCCGCTACAGATCCCTGCATGAAATAGCCTCTTAAAATATATCTGTTAGAAAACTAAAACCTGCCCCCACTGTGAGGACAGGCCAATAATTATTTAGAATACAATTCAACTACGAGGTTTTCATTAATGTCTGAAGGCAGGTCATTGCGTTCAGGAACATTTTTGAATGTACCTTCGAGTTTGTCCGTATTCACATCAATCCATTCAACAATACCACGAGCCTGTGCGGCCTCGGTTGAACCTTTGACACGTAACTGATTTTTAGCGGCTTCAGAGATAGCTACTACATCGCCCGCTTTAATCTGTGCAGAAGGGATATTCATCTTGCTTCCGTTAACTGTAATAGCGTTGTGACGAACTAGTTGACGTGATTCTGAACGAGAAGCACCAAAACCCATGCGGTAAACAACGTTATCGAGACGGGTTTCCAACAATTGCAGCAGGTTTTCACCTGTTGAGCCTTTCTGGCGATCCGCATCTTTGTAGTAAGAACGGAATTGCTTTTCCAGAATGCCATAGATGCGACGTAGCTTCTGTTTTTCACGCAACTGGTTTGCGTAGTCAGAATTACGACCACGACGCTGACCATGTTGACCAGGAGGAAATGCACGGTTTTCCATCGCACATTTGCTGCTGTAGCATTTTTCGCCTTTCAAAAACAGTTTTTCACCTTCACGGCGGCACTGTCGACATTTTGATCCAATGTATCTAGCCAAGATTATTCTCCCACTTACACACGACGTTTCTTGGGTGGACGACAACCATTATGTGGAATGGGCGTCACGTCGGAGATATTCGTAATTTTGAAACCTTTTCCATTCAGTGCACGTACAGCAGACTCACGGCCTGGGCCGGGTCCCTTTACATTCACTTCAAGATTTTTCATTCCGTATTCCTGGGCCATCGCGCCTGCTCGTTCAGCTGCGACCTGTGCAGCGAAAGGTGTGCTTTTACGTGAGCCACGGAAGCCAGAACCACCGGCTGTTGCCCAGCACAGTGCATTACCCTGACGATCAGTGATTGTCACGATAGTATTGTTGAAAGACGCGTGGATGTGCGCAATGCCATCGGCAATGTCTTTTTTGACTTTCTTACGAGTACGACCTGTTTTGGTTGTTGCCATTATTCGAAACCTGAGTAATCTTTATTTCTTAATTGCTTTACGCGGGCCCTTACGGGTGCGTGCATTTGTGCGGGTACGTTGACCACGCAGTGGTAAACCGCGGCGGTGACGAATGCCACGATACGAACCCAAGTCCATAAGGCGCTTGATGTTCATAGACACTTCACGACGAAGGTCACCTTCTACAGTGAATTTTGCCACTTCAGTACGCAGTGTCTCAATTTCTGACTCTGCTAAATCTTTAACCTTGGCGCTGGGACTCACACCCGCTTCGGTGCAGATTTGACGCGCTCTAGTACGACCAATACCGAAGATCGAGGTCAAAGCAATGTCTGTATGTTTGTTAACAGGTATATTGATACCAGCTATTCGGGCCATTCGAGCCACTCCCTCAAAACGATTAAATCTTAAAAAACAGTCAATTTCAGATGCACCGGGTTTTACCACCAAGGTACGCGAAAACGCGCAATTTTACGCACAAAATGCCTTATACGCAAGCATTCTTGCATATAAGTTTGTGGCCAAACTGCACGGCCTTTCAGGGGTAAAAATCAGCCCTGACGCTGCTTGTGGCGTGGATCCTTGCAAATAACACGAACAACACCATCACGGCGGACGATCTTGCAATTACGGCACAATTTTTTTACTGATGCACGTACTTTCATGCCTATATCTCCAAATCTAAATAGCTAAAATTAACCCAGCAAACCGCCGCTGCCGCCACCCTTCAGGTTGGCTTTTTTCATGAGGCCTTCATACTGATGAGACATCAAATGCGCCTGCGTCTGGGCCATAAAATCCATTACTACAACTACGATAATCAGTAGTGATGTACCACCAAAATAGAACGGTACATTCCAGTAAACAATCAAAAACTCTGGCAACAAGCATACGGCTGTAATATAGGCCGCACCGACCAGGGTTAAACGACCTAAAATCGAGTCGATATATTTCGCAGTTTGCTCACCAGGACGAATACCGGGAACAAACGCACCTGACCGCTTCAGGTTGTCTGCTGTTTCTTTCGGATTGAACATCAATGCCGTATAGAAAAAGCAGAAGAATACAATTGCCAATGCATAAAGCGCTACATAAACCGGCTGACCGGGTGACAACAGGGTTGCAACATCCTGTAACCAGCTCATGCTTCCTTCAGTACTCCCAAACCATCCAGCTAATGTCGCTGGGAACAGAATAATACTGGAGGCAAAAATGGGCGGAATTACACCGGCCATATTAATTTTCAAAGGCAGGTGACTACTCTGAGCCGCAAACATTTTCCGCCCTTGCTGACGCTTGGCATAATTCACTGTAATCCGACGTTGTCCTCTTTCCATAAAGATAACAAAACCGGTTACTGCCAGTGCCAGAATAAACAGCACCAGGATAAAGGCGTAACTTAATTCACCCGTACGTCCGAGTTCCAGCGTCCCGCCAATAGCGGAAGGTAGCCCTGCAACAATACCCGCAAAAATAATCATTGAGATACCATTACCGATACCACGTTCTGTAATCTGTTCACCCAACCACATCAGGAACATGGTTCCAGTCACCAGGGTTACAACCGTAGTGAAATAGAATGTGTTGTGGTCAATGATGACCAGACCCTGCTGTCTGGACAGGGCAACCGCTACACCCAGAGCCTGGAAAGTTGCCAGGGCCAATGTTGCGTAGCGTGTATATTGGGTAATCTTGCGCTTACCAGCCGCCCCTTCTTTACTCAGCTGTTCCAGCTTGGGGTGAACCTTGGTCAGCAGCTGCATAATAATCGATGCCGAAATATAAGGCATGATTCCCAGTGCAAAAAGGGAAAAACGCTCTAAAGCACCACCTGAGAACATATTAAACATGGACAGGATGGTTCCGCTCTGCTGTTCAAACATTTGTGCCAGTGAATCAGGATCAATACCTGGAACCGTGATAAACGTTCCGATCCGGAATACCAGCAATGCACCCAGTACAAACAACAAGCGCTGTTTTAACTCGGTAAGTTTTCCTCCAGAAGGTACTCCTGGAAGTCCAGCAGGCGCTTTTGCCATTAAGCTTACTCTTCTACTTTGCCGCCAGCCGCTTCAATCGCAGCCTGGGCACCTTTAGAAACACGTATTCCTTTCAGGTTTACAGCTTTATCAATAGAGCCAGACTGCATCACTTTTACGTGTAGGATATGTTTACCAATAATATTGGCCATTTTCAGATCATCAACAGTGATGACATCAACATCAATATTGTTAAGCTCGTGCAAACGAACTTCAGCAGTTACACGTCCGATACGAGAACTGAAGCCAACTTTAGGTACGCGGCGTTGCAGTGGCATCTGACCACCTTCGAAACCGACCTGAACCTTACCGCCTGAACGTGATTTCTGACCTTTATGGCCACGGCCACAAGTTTTGCCGAAACCTGAGCCAATACCACGACCAACACGTTTGCCAGATTTTTTGGCACCTGCCGCAGGTTTTAATGTATTCAGGTACATGATTAGATCTCCTCAACAACCTTAACCATGTAGCTGACCTTATTGATCATGCCGCGCGTACATGGGGTATCTTCAACTTCAACTACGTGATTAATACGACGTAAACCCAGACCTGCAACGCAAGCCTTATGGGAAGCCAGTCGTCCAGCGGCACTACGTACCAGTGTTACCTTGATCTTATCTGCCATGGTTCTTATTCCAGAATATCTTCAATTGATTTGCCGCGTTTTGACGCCACATCATCTGGTGAACTCATCTGAGTCAGACCCTTGATAGTGGCACGAACGACATTAATTGGGTTATTGGTACCAATACATTTTGCCAGTACATTATGAACACCAACTACATCGAAAACAGCACGCATTGGTCCACCAGCGATAACACCCGTACCTTGAGAGGCTGGCTGCATGTAGACTTTAGCGGCACCAAACTCTGCAGTAATTGGATATTGCAGCGTACCTTCTTTCAGGGAAACTTTACGCATATTCTTGCGAGCGTTTTCCATGGCTTTTTGAATAGCAACAGGTACTTCACGTGCTTTACCACGACCGAAGCCTACGTTGCCATTACCATCACCAACCACGGTTAGTGCGGAAAAACCAAAAATGCGGCCACCTTTTACAACTTTGGCAACACGACGGATGCCAACTAAACGTTCTTGCAGACCGTCACCGCTTTGTTCTTTATCAAATCCAGCCATAATGCTTTAACCTTAGTTTTAAATTTGCAAACCAGCTTCACGCGCTGCGTCAGCCAATGCTTTAACTCTGCCATGATATTTAAAGCCTGAGCGGTCGAAAGCTACGCTTTCACAACCAGCCGCTTTTGCTTTTTCTGCGATCATTTTACCAACTACCGCAGCGGCTTCAGAATTACCGGTGTATTTAATCTCGGCTTTAACATCAGCCTGCAATGTAGATACACTCGCAATAACTTCACTACCATTCGGCGCGATAACCTGTGCGTAAATATGCTTGGAGGTACGGTGAATACTCAAGCGTGGCACGGCTAATTCACGGATTTTTGCGCGAGTCCGACGAGCTCGGCGTAAACGACTACTCTTCTTATCCATATCCTTAACCTACCTTACTTCTTCTTCGCTTCTTTACGAACAATATGTTCACCCGCATATTTCACACCCTTGCCTTTATAAGGCTCTGGTGGACGGTATGCACGAATCTCGGCAGCAACCTGACCAACACGTTGCTTGTCGATACCTCTAATTACAATTTCAGTCTGGCTAGGTGTTTCTGCTGAAATACCTTCAGGTAACTCGTACTCGACAGGATGAGAGAAACCCAGCGTCAGGTTTACCTTGTTACCCTGTGCCTGTGCACGATAACCAACACCTACCAGCTCAAGTTTTTTCTCAAAACCATCGCTAACACCTGTAACCATGTTATTAATCACGGCACGTGCTGTACCACTTTGTGCGACTGATCCTGCCTGGTCATCACGAGGTACAAAATTGATTACGTTGTCTTCCTGTTTAACTTCAACAGAAGGATGAACGTTATGTTCCAGTGCACCCTTGCCACCTTTTACAGTAACCTGCTGACCGTTAACTGTAATATCAACACCGCTGGGGATGGAAATTGGATTTAATCTTGCCATTGTCTAATACCCTTACTGTACGGTACACAGTACTTCGCCACCACGTCCGGCTTTACGAGCAGCACGATCGCTCATTAAACCAGTCGAGGTAGAAATAATAGCGATACCAAGCCCGCCCATTACTTTTGGTAAATCATCCTTACCTTTATATATACGCAGACCAGGACGGCTTACACGTTTAATTTTTTCAATAACCGCTTTGCCATTGTAATATTTCAGTTCGATATCCAGAGATGGCTTGCCATCATTATCGGAAGTTGCAAACTCTGAAATATAACCTTCATCTTTCAGTATCTGTGCCACAGCCTTCTTCTGCTTAGAAAGCGGCATGGAAACCTGGGTTTTACCAGCGGCCAGTGCATTTCTGATTCGCGTCAGCATGTCTGCGATAGGGTCTGTCATACTCATTTTATATAATCTCCTGCCTGTTACCAGCTTGCTTTGTGCAAACCTGGTACATCACCACGCATCGTGGCTTCACGTAATTTGTTACGACACAGGCCAAACTTGCGATATACCGCATGAGGTCTGCCAGTTATGCGGCAACGACGTTGTTGACGAACTGGGCTCGCATCACGAGGCAGTTTTTGTAACTGTTGCTGTGCTTCCATACGCTCTTCAAAGCCCACATTAGGATCTTTGATTGTAGCTTTAAGTGCTTTACGTTTTGCTTCGTACTTTGCAACTGTTTTCGTGCGCTTTGTTTCACGCTCTACCATGCTGGTCTTTGCCATGTCGCTCTCCTGCCCTACTTAGACTTGATCGGGAAGTTAAAGGCGGCCAGCAATGCACGGCCTTCCTCATTATTTTTTGCAGTCGTAGTAATCGTAATATCCATACCACGCAATGCATCAATTTTATCGTAATCAATTTCCGGGAAAATAATTTGCTCTTTAACACCCATGCTGTAGTTGCCACGACCATCAAATGACTTGCCGTTTAAACCACGGAAATCACGAATACGTGGTATCGCAACAGTAATGAGACGATCCAGGAATTCATACATACGTTCTTTTCGCAGAGTTACCTTGCAACCAATTGGCCAATCTTCACGAACCTTGAAGCCGGCAATAGATTTACGTGCCTTGGTAATAATCGGTTTCTGTCCCGCAATTTTCGTCATATCCGAAACTGCATGGTCCAGTACTTTTTTGTCTGCCAGTGCTTCACCCACACCCATATTAAGTGTGATTTTGGTGATACGAGGTACTTCCATCACACTGTCAAAACCTAACTGTTCTTTCAGCTGGTTGACGACTGTATCTTTATAAAACTGTTGCAAGCGTGCCATTGTCTATAACCTGATTACCGAGAAAGCCTCAAGCGTCGAGGACTTCACCATTTGATTTAAAATAACGAACTTTGCGACCATCTTCGAGGCTCTTAAAACCTACGCGATCCGCTTTACCTGTTGCTGGATTAAAAATAGCCACATTGGAAATATCCATTGGCATTTCTATCTCAACAATCCCACCCTGAACACCCAACTGTGGATTAGGCTTCTGGTGTTTCTTAGCTATATTGATGCTTTCTACAATTACACGGCCTTCTTCAGTTAAAACGCGAGTCACCTGACCACGCTTACCCTTATCCTTGCCTGTGATTACGATAACATCATCACCTTTTTTAATCTTAAACATGACTGTACTCTCTAATACCTTACAGCACTGCCTTACAATACTTCAGGGGCCAGTGAAATAATCTTCATAAAGTTTTCTGTACGCAGTTCACGAGTAACTGGCCCAAAAATACGTGTACCAATTGGCTGCAGCTGAGTGTTCAGCAGTACAGCCGCATTGCTGTCGAAACGAATGAGTGAACCATTGCCACGACGTACACCTTTCTTGGTACGTACAACAACAGCATTGTAAACCTCACCTTTTTTAACGCGACCACGAGGAATAGCTTCTTTAACGCTAACCTTGATCACATCACCGACTCTTGCATAACGGCGCTTTGAACCGCCAAGCACTTTAATACACTGAACTCGACGTGCACCACTATTGTCTGCAACATCGAGTGTTGTCTGCATCTGGATCATAAGTTGCTCCGCTTAATCCTGAATTCTTCTACACAGGGCCTTAAATAACAGGGGCCCGTTCAATAATTTTTTCCAACACCCAACATTTAGATTTTGAGATTGGACGACATGCACTGATTGAAACTACATCACCTTCATTGCATTCGTTGTTTGCATCATGTGCGTGCAATTTGGTTGAACGCTTAATGTACTTTCCATACACAGGGTGCTTAACACGACGTTCGACAAGAATTGTAATTGACTTGTCCATCTTGTTACTAACAACACGACCTGTGATCGTACGCTGTACTTTAGTTTCTTCACTCATTCTGCTTTACCTGCTTTTTCATTCAGGATGGTTTTAACCCGGGCAATGTTACGACGCACATCTTTCATCTGGTGAGGACGCGCTAGCTGCCCTGTGCCATTTTGCATGCGTAAATTAAATTGCTCGCGAGCCAGACCCAATAATTCATCATTGAGCTCTGCAACCGTTTTGTCTCGTAATTCGCTTGCCTTCATTACAGTACCGTCCTGCTTACGAAAGTAGTTTGTACAGGTAATTTAGCCGCCGCTAAACGGAAAGCTTCACGTGCGATTTCTTCAGTCACACCTTCCATTTCATAAAGCATACGACCGGGTTGAACCTGAGCAATCCAGTATTCAACATTACCCTTACCTTTACCCTGACGAACTTCCAGGGGTTTCTTTGAAATTGGTTTATCTGGAAATACTCGAATCCAGATTTTACCGCCACGTTTAATATGACGTGTCATAGCACGACGAGCGGCTTCAATTTGACGTGCCGTAACACGACCACGTGAAGTTGCTTTCAGACCAAACTCACCAAAACTGACTTTACTACCTCGATCTGCCAGTCCGCGGTTACGGCCTTTTTGTTGTTTTCTAAATTTTGTACGTTTCGGCTGCAGCATGAGCTCAGACTCCTAATTAACCGGCTGCGGCCTTCGCGGATTCAGTTTCGGCTTCTTCTTGCTTACCGATAACTTCACCTTTGAAGATCCAAACCTTCACACCAATGATGCCGTAAGTTGTTTTAGCTTCAGCAACACCATAATCAATATCCGCACGTAATGTATGCAGAGGTACACGTCCTTCGCGATACCATTCAGTACGCGCAATTTCAGCACCGTTTAATCGACCTGCAACATTAATACGAATACCCTGTGCGCCAAGACGCATTGTATTTTGTACAGCTCGCTTCATTGCGCGGCGGAACATAATACGACGTTCCAGCTGTTGCGCGATGCTTTCAGCAACCAGGGTTGCATCCAGCTCAGGTTTGCGTATTTCTTCAATATTGATACGCACCTGAGGCAGGTTCATTAATTTAGTCACGTCATTACGCAGGCGTTCAATATCTTCGCCTTTTTTACCAATGACAAGACCGGGCCTTGCTGTATGAACAGTAATTGTTGCATTACCAACCGTACGTTCAATCTGAATTAGGCTGACTGATGCATGTGCCAGTTTCTTCTTTAGAAAGGCACGTGCTTCAAGATCGGCATTCAACATATCTGGATAGTCTTTGGAATTGGCAAACCATTTGGATGTCCAGTCCTTAACAATACCCAGTCTTATACCAGTTGGATGTACTTTCTGACCCATAATTGCTCTCTTATTTTTCCGCTACGGTCACGGTAATGTGACTTGTGCGTTTGAAAATATGATTAACGGAACCTTTAGCGCGAGCTCGCCAGCGCTTGAAAGTAGGTCCTTCATCAACAAAAACGCGTTCAACTTTCAATTCATCAATATCAGCGCCTTCATTATGCTCGGCATTTGCAATCGCTGATTCCAACACTTTCTTCATCAGCGCCGCCGCTTTCTTGGGGCTGAAAGTAAGTGTTTCTAAAGCGGCTTCAACAGGAAGACCACGAATCTGGTCTGCAACCAGTCGAACCTTCTGTGCTGAAATTCGCGCATGTTTTAATTTCGCTGCAACTTCCATTACTTCACCCTCTTATCTGGACTTTTTGTCCGCGATGTGACCCCTGTAGGTACGAGTTGGGGCAAATTCACCAAGCTTATGTCCTACCATGTTGTCAGAGATCAACACAGGCACATGCTGTCTCCCGTTATGAACGGCAATTGTCAGTCCAATCATTTCCGGTACGATCATTGAACGACGTGACCAGGTTTTGATGGGTTTCTTTGTGTTGGCTTCAATCGCATCTTTCACCTTTTTAAACAGGTGTAAGTCTACAAATGGTCCTTTTCTGATAGAACGTGGCACTGTATTTTACTCTCTATCTGTTAAATAACTTTAATAACTTCTGAAACCTGATTACTTCTGGTTCCGGCGACGTACAATCATGTTATCTGTACGTTTATTCTTACGGGTTTTATAACCCTTAGTTGGAACACCCCAGGGCGTTACAGGATGACGACCACCTGATGTACGACCTTCACCACCACCATGTGGATGATCAACCGGGTTCATAGCAACACCACGAACCGTTGGGCGAACACCGCGCCAGCGTTTAGCACCGGCTTTACCTAACTTGGTCAGGCTATGTTCTGAATTACTTACTACGCCGATAGTCGCACGACAATCTGCCATCACTTTACGCATCTCACCGGAGCGTAATCTCAACGTTGCATGGGCACCTTCACGAGCAACTAGCTGTACAGAAGTACCCGCACTACGAGCAATCTGTGCACCCTTACCTGGTTTCAGTTCGATTGCATGAACCGTACTACCAACCGGGATGTTACGTAGTGGCAGACAGTTGCCCTGTTTGATAGGTGCATTCTGACCTGAAACAACTGAATCACCTGATTTAACACCCTGAGGTGCCAAAATATAACGGCGTTCACCATCTGCAAATAACAGCAGCGCGATGAATGCACTACGGTTTGGATCATATTCAATACGTTCAACAGTGGCAGGAATACCATCTTTGTTGCGTTTGAAATCAATAACACGATAGTGCTGCTTGTGACCACCACCCTTGTGGCGAGTCGTAATGCGACCTTTGTTGTTACGGCCACCCGTCTTGGATTTCTTTTCCAATAACGGAGCATAAGGAGCACCCTTGTGCAGGTCCGGACTCGTGACCTTAACGACAAAGCGTCGGCCAGCAGAAGTCGGTTTTGTTTTAACAATTGCCATCTGTATTATTCCTTAAACCTTTATTCAACGCCTGCGAAGCTAATATCCTGACCTTCTTTCAGGCTGATATAGGCTTTTTTCCAGTCTTTACGACGAGCCATTCCTGACTGAGTACGCTTGGTTTTACCTTTAACGTTAGCAACCTGTACGCTTTCAACTTCAACTTCGAACAACAACTCAACTGCTTTTTTAATTTCAGTTTTGTTGGCATCGGTTACAACTTTAAAAACGATCTGGTTGTTACGATCTGCAGCAATACTGCTCTTTTCTGAAACGTGAGGTCCAAGCAGGACTTTCATCAAACGTTCTTGACTCATGCTAATGACTCCTCAAGTTTTTTCAGCGCAGATACAGTAATAATTACTTTTTCAAAACGCACCAGGCTAACAGGATCAACATAACCTACTTCACACAGACCAACCTTAAACAGGTTGCGCGCTGACATGTATAAGGCTTCATTCAAATCATGAGTAACCACTAATACACTATCGACACCCAATGCCTTTAACTTACCGTCCAATTCCCTGGTTTTCGGCGCGTCCATTTTAAAATCTTCAACTACCATCAACCGTTCCTGACGAACGAGTTCTGACATAATTGAACGCATCGCTGCACGATACATTTTTTTGTTCAGCTTCTGCGTGTAATCCTGAGGCTTGGAAGCAAACGTTCTGCCGCCGCCGCGCCATATCGGACTGCGGATTGTACCAGCACGCGCACGTCCTGTCCCTTTTTGACGCCAGGGTTTTTTACCACCACCCTGAACTTCGGAACGGCTCTTGTGAGCACGCGTACCTGCACGGGCACCGGCCAAATAGGCGATAACCGCCTGATGAACAAGATCTTCATTGAAGTCTGTTGCAAAAATTACGTCAGGCAGTTCGACGGTCTTCTTGGAAACCTTGCCAGTAGCTGTTGTTAATGCTAATTCCATCGTCTACTCCCCTCAGCGAACCTTGACTGCAGGACTAACAATCACATTGCCGCCTTTAGAACCAGGTACCGCACCTTTGACTAAGATCAGGTTGCGTTCACTATCAACACGAACCACTTCAAGATTCTGTGTTGTTGTTTTCTCCGCACCCATGTGACCGGCCATTTTCTTACCTTTGAAAACGCGACCAGGTGTCTGACATTGACCAATAGAACCCGGAGCACGATGAGACAATGAGTTACCATGTGTCGCATCCTGCATATGGAAGTTGTGACGTTTCACACCACCGGCAAAACCTTTACCGATAGAAGTACCGCATACATCAACTTTCTGACCCGCTTCAAACATATCAACTTTAATTTCACCCGCAACCGCCAGCTCTTCACCTTCGCCGTCTTTCAAACGGAATTCCCAAAGGCCGCGTCCAGCTTCAACATTTGCCTTGGCAAAATGTCCAGCCATCGGCCTGGTTACGCGTGAAGCTTTACGAGTACCCGTGGTTACCTGCACAGCACGGTATCCATCAGTATCAGCAGTTTTGATCTGGGTCACACGATTAGGCTCAACTTCAATCACAGTCACAGGCAGGGAAAGCCCTTCTTCTGTGAAGATGCGAGTCATACCAACTTTGCGACCAACTACACCAATTGTCATTTTATTAACTCCGGTTTCTGGATTCTAAAAAATTTAGATGTCCAGTCACTCATTATTGCAATTGAATCTGGACATCTACGCCAGCGGCGAGATCCAGTTTCATTAATGCATCCACAGTCTTGTCTGTTGGATCAACAATGTCCATCAGGCGTTTGTGTGTGCGCAGTTCATACTGATCACGAGCGTCTTTATTGACGTGAGGTGAAACCAGCACAGTAAAGCGCTCTTTCTTGGTTGGAAGCGGAATAGGGCCTTTAACATGTGCACCTGTGCGCTTGGCCGTTTCCACAATCTCACGGGCTGATTGATCGATCAGACGATGATCAAAGGCCTTAAGACGAATTCGGATGTTCTGATTTTTGCTCATAAATTTCTACTCAATCAACTTATTCGATGATTTTTGCAACAACACCGGCACCCACTGTACGTCCGCCTTCACGGATCGCAAAGCGTAAGCCTTCTTCCATCGCAATCGGGGCAATT
>JAPHRJ010000142.1 GCA_026196045.1 Gammaproteobacteria bacterium | reverse complement strand
GTTGTATATTTGAAATCAAGGAATCAACTATCCTGCATGATCAGGTTATTCAGGAACGACTGCAGGAACTTGGACAAAAAAGTGCGGGGATTGCGTTGGAGAACTTTGGTGCTCGCCAGCCTGATTTTAGTTATCTGCAGAAATTGAAGTTTCGCTATATCAAGGTTGCCAGTCATTATATTCATAATATTACCGATAATCGGGAAAATCAGTTTTATATTAAAACCCTGGTACAAATGATCCATGGGCTGGATACCCTGGTTCTTGCCGAAATGGTGGAGTCAGAAATGACAGAGAAAATGATTCAAAAACTGGGAATGGATGGGGCGCAGGGTTACTTTTATGGAAAACCCACGAGTTTATTATGAGTGGAACATTAAAACTACGTATAATACATAACCTGTATATTTAAACTATTGAATTTTTTATTCGCAATAAACGTAATGATAGGGTGGCAACATTGGTAATAGTAAATGAAAGCGAGCAAATTCGGCTCATCCAGATTCAGACACTCTATAAAAATACGCCAAATATTCTGTTTGCTTCAATTTTTTCAGCTTTAATGTTGCTAGTTGTTTACTGGGGACAAACGAACAACATGGCCGTTCTGGGCTGGTTTGTTGCGCTTGTGCTTATCAGTATGGTTCGTGGTATTACAACATGGAAATTTAATCAGATTGAGCTTACTCCTGAAGAAATAGATAAATGGTGGCTCTGGTTTACCGTACCTTCGATTATTTCTGTCGCCCTATGGGGGTTTGCCGCCTACTTTTTTTATATACCTGGAGGAGGGCAATATCAGGCCTTTGGCATTGTTGTTCCTTTGGCGTTAGGTGCAGGATTACTGGTATTTTTGTCTATGGCGAAATGGCTATTTTACAGTTCATTCCTGCTGGTAACCCTGCCTTTGATGTTACGTATGTTTGTAGAAGGTGACTTTGTACATGTTATTCTGGGTGCCATGATTCTGGTTTATATTGGTATTTTTATGGTGTTTGGACACAACATGAACACCATGATTATTAACAGTCTGAAGTTACGTTTTCAAAATGAAAATCTGGTTAAGAAATTAACTGAAGAAAAAGAATATGCAGAAAAAGCCAATATAGCCAAATCCAAATTCCTGGCTGCGGCCAGTCATGATCTACGCCAGCCTTTACATGCGCTGTCATTATTATCCAGTGCCTTATGTGATCGGATTAAATATCCAGAAGTAAAACATATTGTAGATAAAATTATGCTGGCTGTTTCCGCGCTGGAAAACTTGTTTAATGCCCTTCTGGATATTAGTAAACTGGATTCGGGTGTATTAAAACCGAACCTTACCAGCTTTCGCTTACGTGAAATATTCAGAAAAATTGAAAATGACTATAAGCCTGAGGCCGATCGAAAAGGCATCGAGTTTGTTGTTACTGATTGTGACAATGTCATTTTGTATTCCGATAATATTTTATTGGAACGTACAATCCGGAACTTCGTCTCTAATGCATTAAGATATACAGACAATGGCGCTGTTAAGCTTTACTGCAAAAAACTTCCTGAATACTTATTAATAACAGTAGAAGATAGTGGCATCGGAATACACGCTGAAAGTTTACAAACTATCTTTGATGAATATGTACAAATTGGTAATCCTGAGCGTGACAGGGAAAAAGGATTGGGGCTGGGGCTAGCTATTGTCGCCAAGATCAGTCAGCTGCTTAATCATAAAATTAATGTTGAATCAGAACCTGGAATAGGTTCAAAGTTTACGATTAAGGTTCCCTACGGACGCGAAGAAGACATCCCTCGTGAATACACCGCGTTGACACGCCAATCCGATCAGGGTTTTAAAGGCCTGGTGGTACTGATTATTGATGATGAACGTTCTAACCTTGAAGCCCTTGATGCCTTACTTCGTGGCTGGCAATGCAAGGTTATTATGGCTGACTCAGCCGATACCGCCTGCGCCAGTATTAAATCCATGAAACTGGAACCTGACTGTATTCTGTCTGATTATCGTTTGCGTGAAAATAAAACCGGCATTGAGGCTATTCATGCTGTGAGTGAATTGATAGGGCATGATGTTCCTGCAGTTTTGATTACCGGAGATGTTGCAATCAAGAAACTCCATGAAGAAGGGGCAGATAAATATCATCTTATGCATAAGCCGGTTCAACCTGCACGTCTGAGGGCATTACTGAAACATATGTATCATAAAGTCAGTGGCTGAGTTTTTATTTTGTGAAATGCGGGTTTATTTTGGGCAGCTGATAGTTTCACATCGATAGCGATCCCGAAGTCCCTGTTTCTGGATATCTCTACTACTATCCTGAATATTCTTATCATCCGGTTTTATATTTAGTGCGCATTGAATAGCTTCAATCGCACGAGCGTGACACTGTCGAGCAGATAAAACATAAGCCAGATTATTCCAGGCGGTGACATTCACTGGATGATGTTTAAGAGCCTGGCGAAAAGCTTTTTCAGCCGACATCAGATTATTATTTTCAAATTCTGCATTGCCCCATGCCATTAATACCAGTTCATCCTGTGGCCAGTTTCTGGCTCCAGCCTGGTAGGCCAGAAGGGCTTCCTGCCTGAATCCAGACAGGTCGAGCTGGTGTATGGCCTGAGTGTAATCCAGACTATTAGCCGTAACAGGAATTATACCTGGGGTGACAAATATATAGGCCCAGTGTTTTGCACGTTGCCAGGTTCGCTCAAAGGTTGTCAGATCAATGCTATGTTCTTTAATAGTTCCTGAGCGTAAAGTTAGTTTAGATTTCTTTAAGTCATAGCCCATTGCGACTGCAAAATGCCATTGTGGAAACCAGCCCAGTCCCAGATTTTGAAATACCAGAACCGGATAACCGGCATTTATGGCCTCTAATAGATGTTCTAAACGGGGTTTCAGTTTATAGGTCAACAGGCCATGACTACGTGCAGTCGCGATCATTTCAATTGGTAAGCTGCCCTGGCGTTCGGGCAAATAAACTTTGTCTACCAAAGATTCAGGAGAGGTGGCTATGCCATGATGCTGGAGCATGGTCGCTAAAGCCGCTGGACCACACTGGTATTCCTGTTGAGGAAAAAAGGGTATATCGCTGAGTATTTTGCTCGGTGAGATGCGAGCTGGGGGTTGTTGTAGTAATTCCTGAGTTTGTGGTGTGTGGCTACAGGCACTTAACAGGAATAGCAGGCTGAAAAAAACAACACCAGGTAAAAACCTGGTGTTGTTATTTCTGTATTGCCTGTAAGTTGAAATAGAGTATCTAAAGCTTGTTAACAAAGGGGAATACATCGGTGGCCCCTAACATATCTGTAATAACAAAAAGAACGAACAGGAAGACAATCAGACCAAGTGCACCGGAACCAACTGGCATATTTTCCAGTTGCTGGTTAAGTTGGGCAATTTCGATATCGGTCATTTGATCAACGCGAGATTTGGCCTTATCCAGGTCAACTCCCATCGCAACAAGTTGCTCTTGCACCTCTGTGCGATCCAGCATGCTGAGAATTTCCAGCTTGTTATATTGATGTTGAGCATCGGCCAGTAGTTCAGCATTTCCAACCATGGCAGCCTGTACAGGCATAATATGCATGAGTAAAAAAGCCATGGTGGTTAATGCCGCAATAAGACGTCGATAGGTGCGGAAGATAAGCATGTTGTAATCCTTCTATCTGGTTATGAAAGGAAAAGATAAGTTTGATGTTTAGCGACTATTGCCAGCAAAGTCAGCTTCATAATTACTAATTATAGTGACTTATTCAGCAAATAATAATCGTAAACTATTCCGTTTTCCACTGATTATCTTGTTGAAGAATTTGGGCCAATACCGGCTTCATTGGCCATGATGACAGCCTGAGTACGGTTGGTCGCATTCAATTCTTTCAGAATAGCTGTGACGTGAATTTTGACGGTGCCTTCGGCCATGCCCAGGGTATGGGCAATGACTTTATTGGACATACCTTCGCACATGAGTTTCAGTACATCACGTTGGCGGGGAGTCAGGCGTCCATTGATTTCAGCCGCGGCCTTTTGTCTATCGTGTTCTGCCAGGAGTGGACCACTACTGGGGATCTGGCGGATCTGAAAAGTGCCGCTGGTGGCTGACAGATCAGGTACATAGATTTCACCATCAAGGATCTGGCGTAACGCGTTTAGCATATCAGTACTGGTCATGGATTTGGGGATGTAACCGGCGGCACCGCTGTCAATAACTCGCAACATGTCAACTTCATATTCAGAAGCAGTAACAATTGCAACAGGGAGCTCTGGGTGATTTTCGCGTAGTTTCAATAATCCGGAGTAACCATCAATCCCCGGCATATCGAGATCCATAAGAATAAGATCAAGGTCGGTGTGATTTTCAACGTATTTCAGGGCATCGGCGGCATTATTGGCCTCGATGATTTCTACATCGTCACCAAGTGTTTGCAATGTGTAATGTAAACCCTCGCGGAACAGGGCGTGATCATCGGCAATCAGAATTTTCATTAAGGCTTCCCAGGTGGAGCAAGACAGTTAATCTGTATTTTATTTAACCAGAACACGCATCCGAGCTGTATTAATAGTGCTTATCCTTGGCATGAGACCATAAAATGATTACTCACAAACGACCATAGTACTTTAGTCTATGATTAATAAAAAGTTATTCAGGCTTAAATGTAACTATATCTAAAGTTATAGGTAAATTAGATTATATACAAGTTATGTTTTGAGTCTCATAATTTACGCCAAATAGCTGAAAATATATAACAAATTGGCGTCCATGTGTGTGGCTTAACGCACAGAATTACTCTGAATAATAAGAACTAACCAGAAGAATTTGGGAGAAATATTTTGAAATACGAGACTATCCGCAATCGTATTGGAGACGATCGGCAATATGGTGCTTTCTTTATACTATATATAATGTGCGCAGGCCTTTTATTCAGTGCCTCAACTCAGGCTGAAGATCTGCAGCAGGTTTATGAACAGGCACTGGACAATGATCCAGAGTTTCTTGGTAGTCTGCATACTCAAAACGCAGCAAAGGAATCACTGGCTCAGGCCAAGTCCAGCTATTTGCCAAATATTCTGTTAGATGTTGAACATATCGAGACAACACAGGATGTCATTAGTAGTGACAATACGGTCTATCAATCTGGACAGACCAGTTTTCCCACCAATAGCTACACGCTTAAATTAACTCAGCCCCTGTTTCAATGGTCCAGCATCGTACGCATTCGTCAGGCTGAAGTTGAGAGCAAACGGGCGGAAGTAGAATATTTCAATGCTCGTCAGGACATGATCCTGCGAGTCACTGAGCGTTACCTGGGTGTACTGGCCGCTCAGGATCAATATTCTTTTTCTCAGGCAGAAAAAAATGCAGTTAAGCGACAGCTAACCCTGGCCAATACTCGTCATCGCATGGGGCTGGCTAGAATTACGGATAAACTGGATGCGGAAGCCCGTTTTGCTTTAGTTGACTCCACTACAATTGAAAACCGCTTCGCCCTGGAAGATGCATACCAGATATTAGCTGAATCAACGGGCTCTACTGTAGCAAAACTGGCCACTCTCAAAACGGGGATTGAATTACAGCGCCCTGATCCAGAAAGTTTACAGGAATGGATTGATCGGGCTACGTCATCAAATCCAGATTTGATTATCCAACGCCATGCTGTTGAAATTGCGCGTCATGAAAATGATCGTCAACGTGCCGGACATTTACCAACGGTTGAACTGGTTGCACGCCAGAACTATCGTGATACTGATGGCACACTGTTTGGTGGTGGCTCTGAAGTAAAAAACCGTGACCTGCTTTTACGTTTAAGTGTGCCGATTTATGAAGGTGGTTATACCAGTTCGCGTAGTCGTGAGTCGGCAGCGCTTTTCTCAAAATCCAGGCAGGATCTTGAGCAGACAAAACGCCAGGTCACTCGCGAAACCACTTCAGCCTATTATGGTGTAATCAGTGCCATCAGCAAGGTACAGGCTCTGAAACGGGCATTGATTTCACAGGAGCGGGCACTGGATGCAAAACGCAAGGGCTTTAAGTCTGGCCTGAATACCAATATTCAGGTACTCGATGCAGAAAGAGATTTTTATCTGGCGAAAAAGGATTATGCCCAGTCACGTTATGATTATTTATTAAATAGCTTACGTCTTAAAAAAGTAACAGGCAGCCTTGTAGAACAGGATCTTCTGGCTATCAATAGCAACTGGTTACAAAACTAAGGTTCCAGCAGGGGAAGAGAACTATGTTTAAGCGGTTCAAAAAAGTAGTCAAAGAACAGCAAGTGGAAAAACAGGCATCCAGTTATTTACTGGAACCTTTGGAACCACGCATACTCCTGTCGGCAGAAATCGGTGTTCCTCCTCAGGATATGGAACAGGATTTGTTGTTGGCCGACACATCCCCAACATATGAACAAACGCCTGAGTTTAATACTCCTGAAACCAGTGAGCAGTTTGCTACAGGTGAAACTGTAGAACCTACTGATGGACAATCAGATGTAGATGAACTGGATGAAAGTGAAGTACAGGTTGACGCTAATACTGATCCTGGTGAGCGGATAGATAAAGATGAAACAGAAGTAACAACTGAAAAACCTGACACTATAGATGATATTGTGTTTACTGCACAGGACCTCTATCAGTTTACGCAACAGATGGGCTCACAACTTGTTTTTGTTGATCCATCCGTACCTGATTATGAATCACTGATTGCTAAGGTTTCGGTTAATGACGCGGTTAATACCGAAAGCAATTCAACCGGCATAGAATCTGATGTTCATAACATTGATGAACGGGTCAGTCATGATCAACATACCACTTCAGGTTATATTGATCTTTCTACAACCGGTGTTGATGAATCTGGTGAGATAGCAACCCATTATTCTGACAATCGTGATCAGACTACCCAGATCTTTGTACTGGATTCCACTCGTGATGGCTTAGAACAAATAACCGAAGTCCTGGCACAATTTGAAGATATCTCCGCAGTACACGTATTGTCTCATGGTGCAGCCGGTTATCTGCGTTTGGGTAACAGCACGATTAATCAGTCCAATCTAAACAACTATCAAAATCAATTACGTCAATGGGGCAACTCATTAACTGAATCCGCCGATGTGCTTTTATATGGCTGTGATGTTGCTAATGGTCAGTCAGGGGTTGATTTTGTCACACGCATCAGTGCAATGACTGGTGCAGATGTAGCCGCATCTACTGATGCTAGTGGTGGTGCAAATGGGGATTGGGTTTTAGAACATACCAATGGCGATATTGAAGCAAATGCTTTATTCACATCAGCCAATGACTATCAACATGTATTAGCGGATATTATTGGCGCAGCTGATGTCGATGACACGCTGGTTAGTTTATCTGAAAATGATACCTTAACCGGCTTAACCGGCAATGATACTTACCAGTTTGCAGATGGTTGGGGTACCGATACGGTTGTTGAGGCAACAGGAGAAGGAATTGATACATTAGATTTCTCAGCTGTTACCAGCGAACTTACTTTTACTATTCATGCAGATGGTTCAATGTCTGTAACTGATGGTACTAACACAGTCACAGCTGCGGCCTCAATTGAAAACTTAACTGGTGGTAGCGGTACCAATCTTTTTGTCTTTGAACAAGGTGCAACTCTTGTGGGCAATATTGATGGTGGTACCGGTACAGCAACACTGGATTACTCTGCATGGACAGATGTAGTCAACGCTAATTTACTAACTGGTGCAGCGAGTGGAATTACCGGTTCTATCAGCAACATCAACAATATCAATGGTGGTAGTAACAACGATATTCTTATTGGCGATGACAATGGCAACAGGATAACCGGTGGTGCAGGTGCGGATCTAATTATTGCTGGTGCAGGTAATGATATTGTGCGTGGTGGTACCGAAGCCGATGCTATCTATGGCGGCACGGGTGATGATCTTCTCGAAGGTGGAACGGGTGATGATACCTATTATTTCGAGAGTGATTTTGGTTTTGATACCGTCAATGATTCAGGTAATGACCCATTAAATCGTACTGCTGGAACTGCCGGAGATACCTGGGACTTCTCGGCGATAAGAACACAAATTGATTTCTATTCTGGTTCCTATGGTTATTTGAATGGTGAGTTTACCCGAGTTGTAAACCAGACCAACTATGTTACTGAAACCATTGCCAACCCCTTTGCTGTGGAAACTATAATTGGTGGTAATGACGCCGATACCTTCAATATCTATCAAACGGCTGACTATGGCGCTGATCCCGGTAATAATATTTTATTGCTGGATGGCCATAATGGTTCTGATACCTATATCGCTAACTTTGCACCAGGCTATATTAATGTACCCATGCAGGTCGCAATTAGAGATACAGGCAATAGCTGGGATACTGATACCGCAATTGCCAACGGCTCTGATAATGCCGATGTCATTGATGTTAATGAAACCGAAGTACGCGTAGGAACTCAGGTTTTTGCTTATGGAGTTTATGGGACGGAGTCTGGACTGGAAGCCTTAGAAGTTAATGCTTTACAAGGACATGATCAGATATTTATAGAGAGCACTCCTGATTACCTGAATGTTACCGTCAATGGTAATGAAAAAAATTCAGATACCACTCCCGTTGAAGATAATGATGTAATTATTGTTGGCCGTAATTCTACTGCCACATCTGGTGGTACGCTGGACGAAATCAAGGGTAAGTCAACGGATGATCGGATTGGAGTGCTGGAGATCAACGGTAATGAGGGGAGTGATACCTTATTTATTGATGATAGTGCTGACCTGACAGGTGACATCGGTATATTAACGGATACACGTATCAGTGGCCTGGATATGCAGGCGGATATTGAGTACGCCACGATTGAAACACTTGGAACGTCCCTGAGTCAGGGGAATGACAATTTAACGGTTGTCAGTACTATTGGTGGTGCCAGTTATATTTCAGGGAATGACGGACGGGATGTTGTTGATATTCAGAATGCGACTGGCCTTGTTGAAGTCTATGGTGGCAATGATGAAGACAGCATTACATTACAGAGTAACAATACGGCCAGCCGTGTAGCCCTGTTTGGTGAAGATGGCAATGATGTTATAAATGTTCGTCGTATGATTGAGCCTGTGACCGTTCGCGGGGGGGATGATAACGATATTATTAATGTTGGTAGTGGAGCACCCGTAACCGGCGGAGTTGTTGATTACATTTCCGATCTACTGGATGTCGACGGTGAAGCCGGTACAGATATTCTGAATGTCGATGACAGTGGTGACACGGATGATAATGATCTGCTAGTCACCAACACCTTACTCACTGGTCTGGATATGAGTGATGGCATTCAGTATGCCGGTATGGAATTCATCAATATTGCAACTGGTAGCGGTAGCGAAAAGGTTGATGTCCAGAGTACAGCACTCAATTCCCTGACAACCATTTCTACCAATGATGGCGATGCTAGCATTAACGTTTCTTCTGATGCGCCTGCTAATGGCGGCACACTGGATGGCATCCAGGGGGAACTATCCCTGTTAATGGGCAGCGGTGTCAATGAACTGAATATCAGTGATATTGCTTCAACTTCGGCGGATGACAATATTGTCATTACGAATTCACGAATTACAGGTCTGGCGCCTGCGGCGATTAACTACAGCACGACAGGTCGTTATGCGCATGGTGTAAATATCTGGTTTGGCGAAGGTTCAGATACCGCCGAGATTGAAAGTACACATAGTGATAGTGTCACGACTGTCTGGGCCAATGACGGTAATGACGATATTACCGCTACGGACAATAGTCCTGGCGAAGATGGTTTGCTGGTTGTTCATGGCGAAGCCGGTGACGATACGATTGATGCCAGCGCCTGGAATAACCGTACTATCCTGTTTGGTGACTTTGGTACGGTTAGCTATACCAGCGATGATAGAAGAATTGAAACATTATCTAGAGTTGCCACTGTCGTTTCTGATGAAGACGGGAATGATACTTTAAGTGGTGGTAGTAATGATGATCAACTATATGGTAGCAAGGGTAGTGATCGATTATTAAGCCATAATGGTAATGACATTCTCCATGGCGATGGCGGACAAACTCGCTATGAGTATGGTGCAACAAACCGGATGATTACCGAAGCGACCAGTTTCTTTACCGGTAGTGATGACTTCCTTGATGGTGGTGCCGGTCAGGATATTATGCTTGGTGGTTTTGGCCATGACACCTTTGTCGGTAATCTTGCCGAAGATACGATGTTTGGTGAGTACGGACGCGTGACGATTGATGATGGACTTGGCAAGACGGTAATACGACTCGGTCAGGAAAAACTGGATATTATCGCCAGTACTATGTTTGGTCTTTTCAACCCGGGTGTACTGGCATTTGGTCCCGGAGCCATCAGCCCAGTAATGCCTGTTGGTAGTGCCGAAACAGCATTTGAAGCGGTATTTAATGCAGTGACTGTTAAAGGTGGTCATAACGCTAATGACCTTAACCCCGCACCTGAACCACCAGCTCCACCAGTTAAGACTCCGGCTGAACTCGCATTCGAACAAACACTTGTTACCGAGCCACCAGCCGGGGGCAAGCTGGAACTTCAAGCCACAGAACCTCAGGCAAAAGAACCTGAGATTATCTGTAAGAAAATACAGGGTGCAACACTGGGAGTGTCCGAACTCTGGGATCAGTTACTTGATTCTGAAAATATTAATCAGGCTGTTGGTGTTGCTAATGACATATTGGATGTATTCCTGTCTGGTAAACCGAAAAAACTGGCAGATACTGAAAAATGTGCCCCAGTAATGGAAGATGTCGAAGAAAATTCGGATGAGCTGCAGGATCCACAAAGTGCGCTTGAACTTCCGGTATTTGCGATGGGAGGGCTCCTCGGAATGCAGGCTTATTCTATGACACGGAAGCCTTCAAAATCATCGGTGAATGTTGATCGTGCCGCGTTTGATCAGCTTGAGCGGGAAAATGACTCGAAACGTTATTCGCGCTGGCAATAGATATCTCTACTAAAGTTAATCGCAGGACTGAATGTGCAAATTGAATAGCATTTCACTTCCGCTATTTGCTATGCTTTTAAAAAATCAATAATGTAGTCAGTAATAATAATTGGAGTTTGGAACAATGGCCGAGTCTGAATATACCAAACTCACTGTAGCTCAATATTCAGTATCCTATGAATATTGTTTAGTAAGCTAAACTTTATAACAAACCCAATTCATTTTCATGAACCAATCCTCACCCAATACTGAAAATGAAAAAATGCAAATGCTCTGGATGCAGTTTGAACAATCCAGAGACAGCCAGCATTTTGCAAAAAACTGGTTAGCCCTGCAGGCCAGTATTATTTGTGATGTGTCCCTGGCCGTTGTTGTGATGGAACAGGAGCATACTTTCCTTCCTGTTGCTATTTATCCTGAGTCTGCACGAGATACTCAACGTCTGGCCGACCTGATTGAACGCAGCCTGGAACAGAAAAGTGGTCTCTGGTTAAAACAGGATTCTGATAGTTCTTCATCCGGACATAAGTATGCTATTACCAGCCTGATTCGAATTGATGATCAGATCAAAGGACTGGTCGCTCTTGAATTAACCATTAGTAGTGATGCCGAATTAAATCGAGTCATGCAACAATTACAGTGGGGCATGGGCTGGCTGGAGCTGGGTTTCTGGCGTGAACGTTCAACACTAAATAACTCTATTATTGAACGACTCAAACCGGCTGTTGATCTATTGGCCAGAGTTCTTTCTGAACAGGATTTCAAGCCAGCGGTACTAGCTCTGGTGAATGAACTGGCAAGACAGTTTGCCTGTGAACGTGTCAGTATTGGTTTTGTACAGAAAGGTCGAATTAAGGTTGAAGCACTGTCTCATAGTGCTCAGTTTGGACAGAAGATGAACCTGATAAGGTTGATTGAAGCTGTTATGGATGAAGTGATCGATCAACGTCATATGGTTGTCTGGCCCAACGATCGTGAAGCCATGTTGATTACCCGAGATCATGAGCAACTTGCTACACAGGATGGTGCAGGTATCCTGTTAAGTATTCCTCTAAGTAACCATAAACAGTGTTATGGCGTGATTACCTTCGAACGTCCAGCCGATCAGGAGTTTTCTGATGAAGAAATCCAGACAGTAAAGAGTATTGCTAGCCTGGCGGGTGCGGCATTGGAAGACAAATTAAAACTGGATGTACCTGTGTGGAAATTCTGGAAACAACGTTTACAGAAGAAACAGGGTGAAGAAAAATATACTCGAAATAGTCTTCGGACAGTGGCCGTTTTGATCATTCTATTTTTCAGTTTTGTAAAAGGTGAATATCAGCTTAATGCAGATATGGTACTTGAAGGCGCTATACAACGTGTGATTACAACACCATTTAATGGATTTGTTGAACAGGCCCATGTACGGGCGGGTGATCTGGTTAAGAAAAATGATCTAATGGTGAAACTGGAAGATGCCGACCTACGTTTACAGCGAATGAAATGGTTAACCGAGCGGAGTCAGTTACAGAAACAATCACAGGATGCCAGGGCTAAACGAGAACGAGCGCAAGTGACTATCCTTGACTCACAAATCGCACAGGCTACAGCTGAAATGGATCTGGTAGAAAAACAGCTTGAGCGTACCCATGTTCGAGCTCCATTTGATGGCCTGGTAATTAGTGGCGATCTAAGCCAACGTCTGGGGGCGGCTGTTCAACAGGGTGAAATCTTATTCAAGCTAACCCCATTAAATGCCTATCGTGTGATCTTAAATGTGGATGAATCACGTATTACTGATGTTAAGGTCGGACAGAAAGGCCGACTGGTATTAACGGCCTTGCCGGGTGAAAGTTTTCCTTTTGTTATTGACAAGATCACTTCGGTTGCAACTGCGGCAGAAGGACGAAATACTTTCCGTGTCGAAGCCCGTTTAAATAAACAGTCAATACAGGTACGTCCCGGTATGGAAGGGGTGGGAAAAATTAGGGTAGATGATCGCCTATTGATTGGTATCTGGACACGCAATCTGCGTGAATGGCTAGTATTACAATACTGGTCAATTTTAGGTTAATTCAATAACAGGTTAATGCGTGACTGAGTCTGCTTCATCATCAAGTCCCTACTGGTATCGCGTAGCAAACCTGAAACCGGCATTACGTCGGCATGTCCACATACAGCGTCAGCAGTTTCGTGGCAAGCGCTGGTATGTATTACAGGATCCATCAACGGGACGTTTTCATCGCTTTTCTCCTGAGGCATATCGATTAATTGGCTTAATGGATGGTAGTCATACTATGCAGGCTATCTGGGAGCAGGCTTGCGAGCATCAGACAGACACACCTCCTGAACAGGATGAACTGATTCAGTTACTGACTCAATTACATCAGTTTGATGTTCTACGCAGTGATGTCCCTGCGGATATCGCAGAAATGCTGGAACGTTCTCAAAGACAGCAAAGTCAGCAACGACGTGCACGTTGGCGTAGTCCTCTGGCGATACGTTTTCCACTTTTTGATCCTGAGCGATTCCTGAATGCGACATTCCCTTTTATTCAACCGATCCTGAATAAGACTTTCCTGTTTATCTGGTTGTTGCTGGTTAGTACGGCGCTGTTAATGGCAACGGTACACTGGTCTGAATTAACAGAAAATTTAAGTGATAGAGTCCTGGCAACGGAGAACCTGCTATTACTCTGGTTTATTTATCCAGTTATTAAAGCCATGCATGAACTGGGACATGCCTATCTGATAAAACGCTGGGGCGGTGAAGTCCATGAAATGGGTATTATGTTATTAGTGTTAATGCCCGTTCCCTATGTTGATGCCAGTTCGTCCTCTGCTTTTGGTGATAAATATTCACGTATGCTGGTAGGGGCTGGAGGCATGATAGTGGAATTGTCACTGGCCGCACTAGCTATGCTCCTGTGGTTGAATGTAGAACCCGGTATCGTTCGTAGTATGGCTTTTAATGTCATGTTAATAGCGGGCGTATCAACAGTATTCTTAAATGGCAATCCCTTATTGCGCTTTGATGGGTATTATATTCTGTCCGACTGGTTAGAAATCCCTAATCTGGCTGGACGTAGTAATCGGTACTGGTCTTATCTCGGACAACGTTATTTTCTTAAAATGAAACAGGCCGTAGCACCGCAGGGATCGAGAATAGAATCTCGCTGGCTTATGATTTATTCACCACTGGCATTTATTTATCGTATTTTTATCAGCTTAACGATTGCCCTTTTTGTTTCTACTCAGTTATTTGTTGTAGGTATCATACTGGCAATATGGGCTTTGCTGGGCAGTCTTATTATGCCAGTTGTAAAATTAGTCTGGAGTTTACTCCATCATCCAGTACGCCGTGAACGTGGCATCGCACTGGTGCTGGGAACAACCACTGCGTTATTACTATTTCTGTTCAGTGTTCCATTTCCATCTTCTACCGTGGTCGAAGGCGTTATCTGGGTTCCAGAAGAGTCACGTGTGATTAGCCAGGTTGAAGGCTTTGTTGATGAAATACAAATTTCATCGGGAAAACCCGTAAATAAAGGACAGGTGTTATTCAAACTTTCTTCTCTGGAACTGGAAACAGACGTTAAGGTACTGGCCGCACGACTAAAAGAATATCAGGCTCGCTATCAGGCAGGGATAAGGGATGATCGTGCCCAGGCCCTGGTGTTGAAGGATGAGATAGCCCAACTTGATGCCGAACTGGCTGAAGCCAGAAAAAAACAGGAACAGTTAGTTATTAAAAGTCCACAGGATGGGGTTTTACAAATTCCCGGTGGTGATGAACTTGAACAACAATATCTACGCCGTGGGCAGGTGATTGCCTATGTCGTTAATAATGACGAAACACGAGTACGGGTTGTCGTGTCTCAGGATAATATAGATAAGGTGCGTCAGAGCACGGAGTCTGTCACAGCCCGTTTTATTGATCAGCCAGAACAGAATCTCAAAGCTATCCTGCAGCGACAGGTCCCGGCTGCAAGTCATACCTTGCCCAGTGCTGCGTTAAGTATTGATGGCGGAGGCCAGTATGCGCTTGACCCAACAGCGATGTCTGGTAAGGATACAAATACAGGTGATCAACCATTACAGGTATTGGCCAAATTATTTCAGTTTGATATTCAAATACAAACCAGTGCCGGAATGGACATTGGTAAACGTGTGTATGTACGCTTTAAGCATCCTTCTGAAGCAATTGCGCCTCGTGTAATACGTGCACTACGTCGTTTATTCCTGAGGCAATTCAATGTTTAATTTTATTTCCGGCGGTACTGAGTCTTATGATCGCTTTCTGCCGGTAGATGATTCCTCGCGGGTAGAAAACAAAGTGAGGACGATAAAGGGTTTTAATACTCGGCTGTCCTGTATCATCGTAAAACTGGAACGTATTATTGAAACCAGAAAGAAGAGAAGATTTATTTCTGCGGTAATGAAAGCCGGTGATGAAATAAATAGGTTTACGAATGATAAAATTACTGACTATGTTAAACAGTCACATAATAAAAATAATATCGCAGCTATATTTGCCGGACTTAAGCAGATTTATGTCAATGCTGAAATAAAACTTGATAATACCGATGTCTGGATGGCTTACCTGATGTCAAAGAGTTATGCCATTAATGTTAAAAACTCAGATTCCATGTTCTATATTACAGCTCTGGCAGCCGTTATTCTGTCGCTGGATAAAATCCCTGTTCACGTTGTTAGTTTACAAAATTCTCGCTTACACAAATACAAACAGGCCTGTTTACCTATTTCCAGTGTAGTGGGAGTGACAACCGGCTGGATAGATAAACAAACGGCACTGGATTCACGAAGAGAGGAATATCGTCAGGGTATCTGTTTTTGTCATGCCTCTGAACTGGTGTTTGATTATCTACGTGACAGGCTGGTACTTGATGACATGCCTCAATCGCTTCGACTTCAGGCAGAGTATCTGTATACAGAAAAACCAAGAATGCAGGGCCTGGTTTTAACGGGGATGCACGTAGCTCTGCTTGACAGGATGGATGAGATCCTGGTTGATGCAGCGAATACACCACTTGAAATTACCCGTGCTGATCAGGAACTGAATAATGAAACCTCATCTACGCCTCAGACCGTAGCGCGCATCAGTTATTTATCCTTTTTTAGACGTTATATGCAATTATCGGGTCATGGAAACCTGGATGAGCTGGTGCAGGAGTTTTGTTATTTCTACCGTGTTTCTGTGATTAATAGTAGAGAAAAACAGGCTGTTAATCCGACAATTCCTGAGACCCGACTATTTTTAACTCGAGTAGAAAAATACCGTGCAATCATTGAGCTGGTACATAATTATAAAGATAATCACCGGGTCTTAAATATACTGACTCGAAGTGACAGGGTCATCGAAGAACTTATTTCCCAGTTGCATGAATGTAATATTATATTCAATGTAGTTAGAACGGAACAGGATTGGCTACAGGCTGATACTCAATCGGTGAATATCAACCTGATTCTGGCAACCGGAGAATTATCTTCTATCGTCCTTCCCGGAACCTGTTTGATAGCCGACTATGTGACACGTTCAGAATCACATAAACTGGTTAGTCAGGTTATGCAGTATAATAACGGTTCAATGGGTAGAGATTTATATTATTATATCTCTGTCGAGGACGATAAAATCAGTGAGCACAGGCAGGATTCGACATTATTGTCGTTTTTGTGGTGGTGCTTAAAGCCCGGTTTAAAAGACCAGAAAATTGGTCCTCTTAAGCGGTTTTTTTTGAATCTGATTAACCAGATTAATAGTGAACGCAGAATGAAACAACGACGAGCGCTATTGGAATATGAAACTAAAAAAGGAAAACTGCTGTCTTTTACCGGACACCAATAACGAGACAAAATGAGATTAATTAGTTTATTTATTCTGACGTTTATGTTGACGCACAATATTCAGGCCCAGCCCGATAGTATGGCGGCCCCCCTGGATTGTTTACTAGAGCCCAATGAGGAAGTCGATCTGAGCAGCCAGGTTCCTGGCATTCTGGATATAATCCAGCTTGAACGTGGTGACATGGTCAAAGCTGGACAGGTGGTAGCCAAATTAAAATCAGGTGTTGAAGAAGCTGCCGTTGAGTTAGCACAGGCCAAAGTTGATTTTGGTAAAAGAAAGCTGGTGCGAAATAAAGAGCTATATACTCAGAACTTGATCTCAGTCCATGAAAAGGATGAGATGGAAACAGAACAGCAAATTGCTGTACTTGAGTTAAAAGAAGCAAGAGAGAAATTAAAATTACGTACCATACGCAGTCCTATAAATGGACTCATTATCGAACGCCACCATTCGGCGGGTGAGTTTGTTAACGAAAATCCAATCCTGACCATGGCCAGCATTGATCCACTTAATGTTGAAATTATTGTTCCATCCAGTCAAATCGGCATGATCAAGAAAGGTATGACGGCACTGGTTGAACCCGATTTTTCAATGGGCGCAACGTATAAAGGTGTGGTTGATATTGTTGATCCCATCATTGATGCGGCCAGTGGTACATTTACTGTCCGGGCCACTCTGCCGAACCCAGGTAATAGCATCTCGGCTGGATTGAAATGCCGCGTCCAGTTTTCCAGCCCGTCAATCAAAAGTCCCTAAATTAGAGGGTGACTTTTCTTTATCGCAAAATAAAAAAGGGCTGAGGATTCAGCCCTTTTTAACAGAGTCTATAGAATTAATATCTTCTACAGCTAATCAACTCTGTGTTTCTCCACGTACATTTTTTGCTAATTAAGAATAAACCTAGTCTTCACAATCAGGCTCTTCTTCCTCTTCCTCGGTTTGAGAATTATCTTTATTTTTATCAACAGGTTTGGTGGCGTCTGTATCGTTACCCTTTCGTTCTGTTTCTATTGTTGCCTTTGTACTGGCCTGTTCTTCTGCGATTGAGTTAGACCATAAAAAAGGCATACAACCGATTGCAAAAACCAGGATTAAAACATATTTCATTTACAGCTACCTGTTGTGTGTGACTTAATAAACAGTACACATATAGAACTTAGAGCACATTTTGTGCCATCTGTTATGATATCTTAAATATTAACTAAAAACATACAATATGACAGTGTCACAGGCTTGAGTCTCAATGAACTGTCATGATGATGGCATATGACCCGTGTCAGTAAGTCATAATAATAAGCATAGTCATAAACAATTTGAAGGGCAATGTGGCCTGATATAATTCAGCGATGAACCTCAATAACAAAACCATGAATTTTAAAAACGATGAAACTGGTATCAATTAACAAGCTTGAAACTCAATCTGTCTCTCACAATTCGAGTATAAAAAAGAAAGTTATCCTGGAAAAGGGTGAGTTGGGAAATATTACCAATTTTTCCAGAGCGGTATTCCCTGTGGGTGAAGTTGCTACTCGGCATAAACATGACGATATGGGAGAGGTATTCTGGGTTCAGGCGGGTAATGGGAAAATGCGGATAAATGAGAAAGAGTTCGAACTTTCGACTGACATGTGTGTTGTCGTAGAGCCCGGTGAGTACCATGAAATCCAGAATACGGGTAATGAAGAACTGAAGTTAGTCTATTTTGGAGTGGCGATAGACGAATAGCGAACACTATTACTTATGACTGGAATGACACAGTGTGTCTGTCAGATTTAACAACTGTGCAATTGACACATAATTTTTATAGACGATTAGTAAAACAGGATTATACTAATATTAGTGATTGATTATGAATCTGTATTGGTGTTTTGCAGGATCGTAATGTCATTCTGAGTTTATGATGGGAGGCCATGTTCTATGTTTGATTATATTTTTTTCCGAGAGGACAACCGGGATTCATTTGCCGAGTATATCCAGAATAAAGGGCTGAAGGCAGAACTAACTGAAACTCATGATGGTATGCTGGTTAGTATTGATGAAGAGATTGATGATCCCATACTGGATGAAATTGAAGAATACTATGATAGCCTGATGACCGAGTGTGAAAATATTATTGCAGAGGAAGAAGGTGACCAGCATTTAAGTACGGCTGGAATTACTTTGAATTTGCAGGATGGGCGTAGCATTCAAGCGGCTGTCGATCCAAATATCATTAATCGTATGTTGACGGTATTATCAATGAAAGAACTGGGAGACTTTGTTAAGACAATAGTAGATGCAGTAGAAAATCCTGATGAACGTCCTTTTTGTCAGCAGGCTATATCAGGGTCTTCGACTAAAAAATAAGTTATAGAGTTTGTAGAAAAATAATAAACATAAGCTTTAATGAGCAATAATTATACGCTCAACTGTATTTAAAAAAGGGTCTAGATAACTTTAGAGAGGATTCTGCCTAAACAGAGTCAATAGTTCAGCATACAGATCCTGCTCACGATTATTAAACCTACATTTAAACCATTAAGATATTCCATAAATACAGGTTGTAATCCCCTGGCTTTTTTTGCCTCCAAGTTGCTGAATAATTTTATCAGCAACACGAAAGGCATTGGCATAGATGGTCCAGGTATAGGGAACACTGCCACCTGTAGGCATAAAACTTCCATCAGTCACAAACAGGTTTTCCAGTTCATGACTGCGGCAATCAGGATCGAGTACTGAAGTCTCGGGATCAGTACCAAAACGGCAACCTCCCGCGATCAGGTTTGTGGGAGGATAACTGGAAGCAAAAGAAATAACATTCTCGGCTCCCATTGTCTTTAGTACCTCGCCGCCTTTTGACGCTAGATACCAGCCTACTTGCAGGTTACGAACATGGTTGCCAACTTTGACATGGGCAACCGGGTTACCCCATTTGTCTTTAGTGGTTTTATCCAGTTGCACATTACAATGGTCATTAGGCATCCAGTCACAGAAGGCTTCAATTTTAATATAGCGTCCATCAATAAAATGATTTTCCAGTTTTCGCTTCAGTGCCTTCCCCCAGAGTAAGCCATTAGTGGTTTTTATTTGACGGCTGGCGCGGACGACGGGGTTAGGGTGCATGTGAACAAAATCAATGGTGCCGCCCTTTTGTGCAGGACCAAAGTCTGGATCATTGATGACATACCAGTCCTGTAAGGCGCGGTTAACGAAGGTGCCAATATCATGCATGGATGCGGATTTATCTTTACTAAACTTTGAATACAGTAAACGGCCAGAACCACCACCGCCACCAGCAAACAACAGGTTTTGACCTAACTGTCCATTGTTATTGCCAAGTCCATTCTCATGTTTACTTCCAGTAGAGTTTAAAAGCAGTCGAGCCGTCTCAATGGCCTGACAGGCCACCACATAAATTTTAGCATCGAGCTGTTGTGATTGACCTTTATGATCGATGTACTCAACCGCAGTAATTTTTCCCTGATGACTGGTTTTTATATGACTAACCATAGATCGATCGCGAACTTCACATCGACCTGTTGCCAGCGCCTGTTCAATCAATGCTGCACGTGAGCTGCCTTTGGCTCCCGTGGCGCAACCATAGGCACCACAATAACCGTTATAACTGCAACCATTCCGGCCTAATGCAGCCTGAGGCAGGATCGCTCGCGGTGTTGGAATCGCGTGATAACCCAGCTTGTTGCAGGCAGTATCAATCAAGGCTGATACGGGGTGCTCTGCAGTTGGTTTATATGGAAAGTCTCTGGAGCTACGTGGTTCGGCATGAGGGTGTGGTACGACACGCCCGGAAACACCAACAATATGTTCTACCCTGGTATAATAAGGTTCAAGGTCGGCATAACTAATTGGCCAGTCCACGACGTTCGCGTCTTCAATGGGACCAAATTGAGAATGTAGTTGAAAATCAACCGGCTTGAGTCGATGAAAAAAACCACTCATGAAGTTACTGGAACCACCAACTACATTACCATTCCAGAAATTCCATCCAGACTGATAAGTGGACTGGCTTTGCCATTCACCATCGTCGAGTTCTTCTTCGACAATATGAGGCTCATCTCTTAAATCTGGTGTGTAGCTGTCACGTAGACAACAGGCACGTTCATCTTTATAAAAATCCTTGTCTTTGAGGTAAGGTCCTTTTTCAAGAACAACAACTGAATAGCCAGCTTTGGCAAGAGTGTAAATAACCGGGCCAGCACCCGCGCCACTACCGATGACACAGATATCAAAATCAGTTGTCATAAATAACGTCGCTTTAATGCTGTGGTTGGACGAGGGAAGCCAGGCTGATGTTGTAACCATTGCCAGCCAATACCCTCTGGATTGCCACCGTATACAGGATCCGTTAACAATGCTTCCATGATGTAATCCAGCAGCATATTGATCCAGTTATAACCATCATTTGTTTGTTCTAATTGCTTTAGAACTTCATCACGTTGAGTTGATGTGAGTTGTTTGAATTCCTGCCGGAATAGTTTCTGACATAGTGCTCCCAGGTCCGTTAAACCTTTTATAAGAAAGCTATGTGTATTTTTTTCCTGACGATGTTCTAGCAATACGGTTTGAAGATAGGGGGTGGCATTAATTTCTTTAGCGCCAGGTGAATGTGGCTCAGAAGGAAAAAGGTGTTCCAGTACTAAAGTGATTTTATTCCAGTCGCTTAATGTAATACCGGCTATATCATTGAGTGGTTTTATCGTGCCAGCAGCATAGACTTGAGCATTAGATAAAGCCAGTGGAGTAGAGGACAGTAAATAACCCAGTCGGATAAGAAATTTTCGGCGGTTCATGTCAAAAACGATAGCTATTATTTATGGGCATCAGGTGACGGGTTGGCTGCAACAGCCTCTAGCATCCAGGCCATAAACTGAGGCTGGATATAACCACGGCGTTTTATCAGTTCTGTACTTTCATTATTAAAGATGATGGTCGCAGGTGTACCATAATTTTCATAACGTTGACCCAGGAGTTTATTTTTATCTCGATCAGCTCGTACCGCGATGTAATTCGTCTTGATATTTTTTATAACCGCACTGTCTTTATAAGTCGTCGCCTCCATCTTTTTACAAAATTCGCACCATTCAGCAACAAGATCCAGTAAGACCAGTTTGTTCTGTGCTTTAGCCTGGAGGAAGATATCTTTTGACCAGGGTTGCCAGTTTATTTCATCAACAGTATTTAATTCAGCCGCCTGTACTTGAACGCTGAGAAATAAACCAAACAGGCAGGTCAATGGAGGGTAACGGTATGTCATTAAAAAAACCCTGTTCAAAAACGGTGGTGATTAAGGTTGGACCGGGAAGTTTAATTATAAGGGCAAAGTAGCAGGAAAGGATATCCATCTGTTTTGACGTCACATCTAAACATCAGAATATTCCAGGTTGCGCAGGCTTGTATTTAAATGGTGTACATACGCAGGTTATTTGTACGTGCAAACTCAATGATACGCTGATAAGCCATAGATTGTTGGTCGATAGATGCGGTTTCAACAATCAGGCATTTGCAGTTATTAATCATGCCGGGATAGACACCACTGGCATAGCGCAGTTTTTTGTCGGGTCCGAATTGGGCTGTACTTGCTGAGAGTCGTTCAGCCCAGTCACTGGGGCGGAATTTTGAGCCATTTTCACGAATACTTTCTATGATTAGCCGAGCCTGTGTATCTGGAGTGTCTGTTTTCATATCTATAAGTATAATTTATCCATTAATAGAAGCGGTGAATGATATAGCTGAAGCTCGTACTTTTCAACTTTTTGCGTGGATAAATTCAGGTTTGGTGATATTTCTCAAGTATTTGAATTAAAAGACAAAGCTGGAAATAATTGAAACTGGAGGGGAAAGCACTGAAACTATTCGGGAACCGTTATGCCTGTCCTGCCAGTTTCTTATCTGGCATAACGGTTCCCGAATAGTTTCAGTTTTTATTAATCAGGCGATGAGATATTCAGCGCTAATTTTCTGTTCCGCCAAAGTGTTTATCAAACACGGTGCTATGGCATTTGGGGCAGGGGGGAACATGCCCTGTTTTTTCAAAGTGCAGCATTTCACCGCAGGACTTGCAGCGCAGAATGCCAATGCCGGTGATTTCTCCGGTATGCCACTCACCTACCTGACGGGCCCGTTCGGCCAGGGCTTCCAGTTCAATCCGGGTTTTGTCCGCCACACTGGCGAATAATTCGGCAAGCCTGACTTCGGCATATTCAAGATCGAATTTTAGCCACTCTTTAAACTGGCGACTGTTCTCAGTCAGGTGATCCGCGGCTTCATGCAGGTCACGACGCAGGTAATCCCCGATTTTTGTAGCTTCTTCTTTGGTCAGTTCACCCAGCTCGGAGGCCGTTTCGGCCGCTTTATCGAGTGCTTCCTTGATGGTGGGAAGTGCCTTTTCCTCGGTGTCTTTAAGGATATCCTTTACCCGCTCCAACATCGTGTTATAAGCATGGACCAGTTTTTCCTGATTTGAATCATTCATGACCACTTCTCCAAAATGACATTCGTCTCCCTTAACTATCAGTATAAATGAGCGCAATTTCAAGGGGATCTGGAAATAAGCTCGCACTTAAGTGATCAGAGTTATACTCTGCGAGAAGACATTTTCATTTGCGTCCGTGCGCGGTTTTTGCGGATAATTGCGAACCATTCATTTCGTATGTAATTTCCTGATATTTATTTAAAAATACAGGCCGGATTTAAATAATTTTAAATAATCAGTAGCCAGAGAATATATTCACCGATGGAATCCAGTTACCAGCCCGAGAAAATTGAACAAGAAGCCCAGGAATACTGGGAAACCCAGCAGATCTTCAAGGTCGGCGAGGATTCCGACAGGGAAAAATATTATTGCCTGTCCATGTTTCCCTATCCCAGTGGGCGTTTACACATGGGCCACGTTCGTAATTACACTATTGGGGATGTCATCAGTCGTTATCAACGAATGCTGGGTAAAAATGTATTACAGCCAATGGGCTGGGATGCCTTTGGACTACCAGCCGAAAATGCTGCCCTGAAGAACAGGGTCGCACCGGGGAAATGGACTCGGGAAAATATTGATTATATGCGTGGTCAGCTCAAACGACTGGGACTGGCCTATGACTGGGATCGGGAAATTGCTACCTGTGATCCGGATTATTATCGCTGGGAACAATGGATGTTCCTGCGCCTGTACGCAAAAGGTCTGGTATACAAAAAAACCTCAGCAGTGAACTGGTGTCCGAATGACCTCACCGTACTGGCCAATGAGCAGGTGATCGATGGTTGCTGCTGGCGTTGTGATACTCAGGTTGAGCGCAAGGACATCCCTCAGTGGTTCATGAAGATCACGGAATATGCTGATGAATTACTCGAAGCCCTCGATGGCCTGGAAGGCTGGCCGGAACAGGTGCAGACCATGCAGCGAAACTGGATCGGTCGTTCAGAAGGGGTCGAGCTGGAATTTGGTATTGAAGGTCGCGAGGATGGGCTGAAGGTCTTCACGACTCGTCCGGATACTCTGATGGGCGTGACTTATGTGGCCGTGGCCGCTGAGCACCCACTGGCACAGGCGGCCGCCAAACAATATGACAATGTGGCGGCCTTTATAAAAGAATGTGCAGCGACGGGCACGGCTGAAGCGGTTCTCGAAACCATGGAGAAAAAAGGTATCGATACGGGCTTCAAGGCTATTCATCCGATCTCCGGTGATCGAGTCCCTGTCTTTATCGCCAACTTTGTCCTCATGGGTTATGGCGAAGGTGCGGTGATGGCCGTTCCTGCCCACGACCAACGTGACTGGGAATTTGCGCACAAGTACGGCTTATCGGTTCAACAGGTGATTGCACCGATTGATACGAATACTGATGATGTGGATCTATCCAGACAGGCCTTTACCGAAAAAGGCCAGCTGATTAACTCGGGTGAGTTCAGTGGCCTGAGTTCCGGGCAGGCTTTTGATCACATTGCCGACTACCTGGCTGAACACAAACAGGGTGGAAAACGTACCACCTGGCGTTTACGTGACTGGGGCGTGTCCCGCCAGCGTTACTGGGGTACGCCGATTCCAATTATTCATTGCCCAGACTGTGGCGAAGTGGCCGTTCCAGAATCTGAACTACCGGTGGTGTTACCGGAAGATGTCAAAATGGAAGGCGTCGGTTCTCCGCTGAATAAAATGCCTGAGTTTTATCAGGTAAGCTGTCCAAAATGTGGTGGCAAGGCTGAGCGGGAAACCGATACTTTTGATACCTTTATGGAGTCTTCCTGGTATTTTGCCCGTTATACCTGTCCTGATAATGATCAGGTCATGCTGGATGAACGTGCTCAATACTGGTTGCCGGTCGATCAATATATTGGTGGTATCGAACATGCCATCCTGCATTTACTTTATTCACGTTTTTATAACAAGCTCATGCGTGATGAAGGTTTAATTATTAATGATGAGCCTTTCGCAAATTTATTAACGCAAGGCATGGTGTTAAAAGACGGGTCAAAGATGTCCAAGTCCAAGGGCAATACCGTCGACCCACAGGCATTGATTGAGGAATACGGTGCGGATACCGCACGCATGTTTATGATGTTTGCGGCACCACCGACCCAGGCACTGGAATGGTCTGATGCTGGCGTGGATGGAGCTTATCGTTTTTTGAAACGCTTATGGACACGAGTACAGCAACATGTCGATGTGGCGGGTAAATCAGTTAGTAATCTGAATCCACAAGCTTTGAGTAAAGAACAAAAAGCTTTACGCCATCAGGTACATACTACGATAGCTAAAATATCCGATGACATAGGTCGACGTTATACCTTTAATACGGCTATCGCCGCTGTGATGGAACTGATCAACGCGCTGTATAAGTTTGAAGATACTTCCGAGCAGGGCAATGCTGTCATGCAGGAAGCTCTGGAAAGTTGTGTGTTATTACTGTCACCAATCGTACCTCATATTACTCATAGCCTGTGGCAGGCACTGGGACATGACTCAGTGCTTATTGATCAAGCCT
>JAPHRJ010000146.1 GCA_026196045.1 Gammaproteobacteria bacterium | reverse complement strand
CTTCCCGGTAAAGATGAAATTAATGAAGTCCCGGATGTGGTCAAATCAGCGCGTGAAATGGTGGACTACATGCGTGACACCTATCCAAATCTGGAAGTTCGTCTGACCGGAATGGTCATCATGAATAACAGTTTCTCAGAATCATCACTGAAGGATATGCAAACGCTGATTCCACTCAGCTTTTTGATGATGATCGTCTTTCTTGCAATTCTACTACGCGACTTTCAACACAAGGCCTGGGTACTGGGAGGAATTGCGGCTTATCTTGCCCTCGTTGGAGGCCTGATTGCCAGTATCAATCTAGCTATGCCCCTCATTGCTGTTCTGGTTCTAAGTGGTTTTGGGCTTTTGCTCTGGGCTTTTCCCGCCACTATTGGCACATTCCTCGTTATTATCCTGTCAGTATTGGCTGCGATGGGACTGGGTGGTCACATCGGCTTTCCAATCACCCCACCTTCCGCTTCTGCACCAACGATTATTCTTACCGTGGCCATTGCCAATTCGGTTCATATCCTTGTCACGTTCCTGCATGAAATGCATCAGGGCAAAGAGAAGCAGACGGCCATTATCGAAAGTCTGCGACTTAATCTGCAACCTGTTTTTCTCGCCAGCCTTACCACCGCCATTGGTTTCTTAACCATGAACTTCTCTGAAGTACCTCCATTCCGTCATCTGGGGAATTTTGTTGCCTTTGGTGTGCTGGCCTCTTTTATTCTCTCGGTAACCTTCCTGCCAGCCATCATTTCTCTGTTGCCGGTAAAAATGTTGACGATCTCACACGAACGAGATGCCAAGATGGTTCGCCTGGGTAATTTTGTAGTCGCACAACGCACCCGTTTACTCTGGGGCATGAGCGCACTGGTAATTGGGTTAATAGTGTTAATACCAAGAAATGAGCTTAATGATGTCTTTGTCCATTACTTTGATCGTTCAGTGCCATTCCGAGCAGACTCAGACTACACCACTGAAAACCTTACCGGACTCTATGTAGCGGACTATTCACTTAACAGTGGCGACAGCGGTGGTGTCAGCGATCCTGAATTCATGCAAGAGGTTGATACCTTTGCAGACTGGTATCGCCAGCAACCCGAAACCATGCATGTTAATGTTTATACCGATATCATGAAGCGGCTCAATAAAAATATGCACGCCGATGATCCCGGCTGGTATAAGCTTCCAGATGAACGTAACCTCGCAGCTCAGTATTTGCTACTTTATGAAATGTCACTGCCTTATGGGCTGGATCTCAATAACCAGATCAATATCGACAAGTCTGCAACTCGCATGACGGTTTCAATTCAGACTCTTTCAACAAATGAAGTTCTGGCCCTGGAGCAACGTGCGCAGGATTGGCTTAATACCAATACCACACATATTCTTCCCGCGCAGGGTAGTGGGCCAACCATTATGTTTGCTCACATTGGTAAACGCAATATTATCAGCATGCTGGGTGGTACCACGCTGGCCTTAATTTTAATTTCCATGATTTTGATTGTCGCCTTGCGGTCTTTCAAGATTGGTCTGGTCAGTGTTGTGCCTAATCTGATACCGGCGGCCATGGGTTTCGGGCTCTGGGGTATTCTGGTCGGAGAAGTCGGTCTGGCCCTGTCGATAGTAACCGGCATGACGCTGGGTATTGTTGTCGATGATACGGTACACTTTTTGAGTAAATACCTGCGTGCTCGACGTGAACGCGGATTCAATAGCGAAGATGCGGTACGCTATGCCTTTACTACCGTTGGTCGCGCCTTAATTACTACCACGCTGGTACTTGTTGTTGGATTTCTTGTTTTATCTCAATCCACCTTTAAATTAAATTCAGGCATGGGGCTGTTAACATCGATAGTTATCAGCTTTGCCTTAATTGCAGACTTCTTATTATTGCCCGCATTACTAATGAAACTGGAAGGAAAAAAATCATGAACAGGATCTCATTACTCTTAAGCTGTTTACTCATTCCGTTTGTTGTTATTGCTCAAACCGCAGAAGAAAAAGGATTGGCCATTGCCCAGGAAGCGGATAAACGTGATACTGGCTGGAAGGATCAGGCTGCTGTACTGCACATGATTTTACGCAATCGACAAGGACAGGAAAGTACGCGTGATATGCACAACCGTTCTCTTGAAGTTAAAGGCGATGGCGACAAATCTTTGATTGTTTTTGACACGCCTCACGATGTTAAAGGTACGGCTTTTCTTAGCTTCACTCATGCGACTAAACCAGATGAACAATGGCTATATCTACCTTCTTTAAAACGCGTTAAACGTATTTCTTCTAGTAACAAATCAGGTCCTTTCATGGGCAGTGAATTTGCCTATGAAGATATATCTTCCCAGGAAATTGAAAAATACACCTACAAATATCTTAAAGATGAGGCTATAGAAAACAAAGATAGTTTTGTTATCGAACGTTTTCCTCAATATGAAAATTCAGGCTACACTCGCCAGATCGCCTGGATGGATAAATCCATGTACCAGCCTTTGAAAATTGATTTTTATGATCGCAAAAATAGCCTGCTAAAAACACTGACTTACCATGATTACAAGCAGTACCTTGGTCAATACTGGCGCCCTGATCGAATGGAAATGAAAAACTATCAAACTGGAAAAACAACAACCCTGATATGGAAGGAATATAAATTTAGTAATAATTTCACAACTCGTGATTTTGATCGGGCAAGTCTTAAACGTGCTCGCTAAGATTTTTTAAGATGACTGTCTTATCTAAATACAATTTACTACGGCTATGTGCTGTAAGCAGCCTGCTTTTTTCAGCCCATGTTTCGTGGGCTGTTGAAGCCGATTTTTCTGGTTATCTGTCAGCTGAGTATCGTTACTTTAGTAATAATGCCATTGACTCTCGGCAGGCAGATAATAATTATTCCCTCGCTTATGAACCTGAATTTTACTTTGACTGGCCCGAACACAAACAAAGCTTAACCTTTAAAGTTTTTGCTCGCTATGATCAGCATGATCATGAGCGTAGCCATATAGATATTCGAGAGCTACTCTGGCTCAAGGTTACTAATGACTGGGAACTGCGCACCGGTATTAGTAAAGTTTTCTGGGGTGTCACTGAATCCCAGCACCTGGTTGATATTATTAACCAGTCAGATGCCGTTGAGAATCTGGACCTGGAAGACAAGCTTGGCCAACCGATGGTAAATCTAAAGCTGATTAAAGACATTGGTAATTTTGACTTCTTTATATTGCCCTATTTTCGCGAACGCACATTTGCTGGCGTTGAAGGTCGTCCACGCACCCAACCCTATGTCGATACAGACAATCCCGTATATCAGTCTAACAATGCCGAAAGACATATTGATTATGCACTACGCTGGAGCCGCAACATTAATGAATGGGATGTAGGTCTTAGCCATTTTGCAGGTACGGCCCGCACACCGCGTCTTGTTGCCGGAACTAACGCTAGTGGTAGTACCGTACTCATACCCCATTACGATTTAATCAAACAATCAGGCCTTGATGTCCAGGGAACCTTTGATGCCTGGCTCTGGAAACTGGAGCTTATTCGACAAACAGGAATACAACCTGATTACTATGCTTCAACATTTGGTTTTGAATACACCTTTTTTGGTTTATTCGACACACCAGCCGATCTAGGATTAATTTTAGAGCACTTATATGATGATCGCTCTGATCTGGCACCAACGCCATACCAGGACGATCTTATGTTGGGCCTGCGTTATATCTTAAATGATGAACAAAGCACTGAACTCTTACTGGGTCAGATACTCGACCGTCATAGTGGGGCGGCTTCGTATAATCTTGAAGCCAGTCGCCGCTTTGGTGATAACTTAAAGTTAAATATTGAAGCTCGTTTTTTCTCTAACCTGCCTGTTACCGACCCAACTTATGTTTATCGTGAGGACGACTATATTCTGGCTGAACTGGTGTATTACTATTAATGTTGTAACAACAAAATAGTAAAAACTAAATATTCTCCATACTGAGTTCTTTAATTTTTCGCGTCAGTGTATTTCGACCCCAGCCTAGCAACTGAGCAGCATCCTGACGTCGGCCTCCTGATTTTTTTAATGCGGCTTCAATCATGACTTTTTCAAACTCAGGAGTCGCCGTATCTAGAATTCCTGTGCTTCCCTGTTTTAATTCGTTATCAGCCCATAACCGCAGCGCTTCTACCCAGTTGCTTTCTTTTTGACTGACTTTTTCTTCGTCCAGTAATTCGGGCGGCAGGTCTTCAATACTCACAACCTGTCCCGGCGACATGACCATTAACCAACGACAGGTATTTTCCAGTTGACGCACATTGCCCGGCCATTTCAGTTTACTGATATAGCTTTCAACTTCCCTGTCCATTGTTTTGGGCTCGACGCCCAGTTCTTCCGCGGCGTATTTCATAAAATGTCTGGCTAATAATGGAACGTCTTCCATACGCTCACGCAGTGCTGGAATATGTATCCGTATTACATTTAAACGATGGAATAAATCTTCGCGAAAGTCACCAGCTTCAACTCGCTTTTCAAGATTTTGATGTGTTGCTGCAATAATTCGAACATCAACCTTAACCGGGCTATGTCCACCAACTCGATAAAATTCACCATCAGCAAGCACGCGCAACAATCTTGTTTGTAACTCTGCGGGCATATCTCCAATTTCATCAAGAAACAGAGTTCCACCATTAGCCTGTTCAAAACGACCCTGACGTCCACTTTGTGCTCCGGTAAACGCACCTTTCTCATGACCAAACAGTTCTGACTCTAACAGGTCTCGTGGAATTGCCGCCATATTCAATGCAATAAATGGATTATTGGCGCGAGGACTGTGCCGATGCAATGCCTGTGCGACCAGTTCTTTACCCGTTCCTGACTCGCCATTGATTAACACGGTAATATTAGAGCGTGACAGGCGACCAATTGCACGGAAGACTTCCTGCATGGACGGAGCTTCACCAATAATTTCTGTATCTTCATTATCACCCGTCTCAGTTGCTTCAATAACTTCCCGATGATGGCTAACGGCTCGACGTGTCAGCTCAACAGCTTCATCAACATCAAAAGGCTTGGGTAAATATTCAAACGCACCGCCCTGATAAGCAGAAACGGCACTGTCCAGATCAGAATGAGCGGTAATGATAATGACAGGTAAATCAGGATGCTTTTCATGTATCTGTGTTAATAATTCCAGACCATTCATGCCAGGCATACGAACATCACTAATAATGGCATCCGGTTCACTGGTCTCAAGATTTTTTAGTACGCCATTTGCATTTTCAAATGTTTTTACTTCCATCTCGGCCTGCTTAAAGGCTTTCTCTAACACCCAACGTATGGAGCGATCATCATCCACTACCCATACAGTTTCCTTTGTCATAACACTTCACTCTCAATCGGTAAAAATATAGAAAATACGGTGTGGCCTGGCTCACTATTACATTCAATCAGGCCACCATGCTGTTCAATTAATGATTGTGATATCGATAAACCCAAACCTGTTCCTTCAGCTCGCCCTGTCACCATTGGGAAAAATATTTTATCGATTATTTCTTCAGATATTCCCGGGCCACTGTCTTCAATGTTGATTCGAGCTACCAGGTTGTGACTGCTTTGACCAATGTTAAACTTACGTTTAACACGGGTCTGCAATTTCACATCACCATTACCATTTAAAGCCTGACAGGCATTACGAATAATATTTAGCAAAGCCTGAACCAGCTGATCTGGATCGGCCGTCACTTCCGGGATACTGGGATCGTAATCACGAGTCAGCTTAATTCCTTCACCAACCTCAACACTGACCAGACTTCGTACTCGCTCTAGCACTTCATGAATGTTTACCAGGCGTTTCTCTGGGATACGATTTGGCCCTAATATGCGATTCAATAATGTTTGCAGACGATCGGCTTCTCTAATAATCACACCGGTGTATTCTTTTAGCTCTTCACTAGCGAGCTGCTTTTCCAGCAACTGTGCTGCACCACGCAAGCCACCCAGCGGGTTTTTGATTTCATGTGCCAACCCACGCATGATATCTCGTGATGCATTTTGCTGCACTTGCATGATTTCATCTCTCGCGATACGCAATAGTCGATTTATTGGTGTTATTTCGATTAATAAGGCTGGCTCTTCATCAGGCTCATTCATTGGAATTGCGGTTAAATCGATACAGGCATCATGAGTATGATTAAGGCTTACACTAATTTCATGGCGCGTGACAGGATGGCCGCTTGCCATCGCTTCTTCCATTGCCGGCAACAGGGGTGTTTCATGCTGAATCATATCTGTTAATGACATCCCCAAAAGGTGACGCACACTGGCTCCAAATAACTGTTCACCAGACTGGTTGATAAATATCAATTTATAAGATGCATCAAATAGCAGCGTGGCCGCAGTAACGCCATCAAGTACCCGTTCAATGATTTGCGATTTTGGTGCCATTCTTGAATCCATACCTGTTAGTGAGCAAAAACCAAGCCAGTCGACTTAATTTTTATGAAAAATATTATTTATATATAATATCAAACAAAACAACAAGTTAGCACGCAGGTATATATTTCATAATTTGGAAGAAAGAGGACAAACGACCATACCCTTACTGATCATAGCTTAGCCAGACATGGCGCGCACCAGATTGGTGCATATTGGATAATGTAAACACACTTGTGCCGTTCTATTTGCAAGTACTGTTTAGGTGCAAAAGCAGTGAAACCCTAAAATTATTAAGGAGCAGGGGGTTTAGGTTTTATGATTGCCCGCATCACATGGAAAGTAACTTTTTCAGATTCAATCAGGGGCTTCCTGTCAAAATCTACAACTCGAACCTGTAATTGATGGGAGCCACGCGCCATATTTTCCAGGTTTAGTCCCAGACCTGTGGCATTTTCTATTTTGCTACCATCTAACCACCACTCTATATGATGCTCCTGCATACTTCGTAATGCTGGGTTCAGGCTGGCGCTGGCGGTAATGTTGCCGGAGTTACTGCGTATGGCCTCATCATTTTTTGGGGATGTAATCTTCAATTCAGAATAATGAGTAAAATCTACTTCTTTCTCTTCTGTTTTCTTTGGTGTTGCCGCTGGTGGTAATTTTATAGCAGGAACCGTGTGTATCGGTTTAAGATCCATTTCACTGGCATCGTTCTGGGGTACATCCGAATATTCAACACTGCCATCAGGGTTAACTTTTTTATAAAACGCCGCCAGGACGCTAGACGTTGAAAGCAGGCTTAAACAAAACATGTAAACAAGTATTCGCATAAGCTCAGCATAGCCAAGATATGGTTGCCTCACAAGGCATAAAAAAACGCCCCTTTATTTAAGGGGCGTTTTTAATCGTGCTAGTGGATGTACAAACTTAGCAGCTATAGTACATATCAAACTCAACAGGATGAGTTGTCATACGTACGCGAGTTACTTCTTCCATCTTCAGCTCAATATACGCATCGATCGCATCATCAGTGAATACACCACCCGCTGTGAGGTAGGCACGATCTGCATCCAGCGCTTCTAATGCCTGATCAAATGAATGACAAACCGTTGGGATACTTGCTGTTTCTTCTGCTGGTAAGTCATACAGATCCTTGTCCATTGCTTCACCAGGATGGATCTTGTTCTGAATACCATCCAGACCTGCCATTAACATAGCTGAGAAAGCCAGGTATGAGTTAGCCGTGGGATCTGGGAAACGTACTTCAATACGACGAGCTTTTGGATTAGATACAAAAGGAATACGTATAGAAGCTGAACGGTTACGAGCTGAATAAGCCAACATAACAGGGGCTTCAAAACCAGGAACCAGACGCTTGTAAGAGTTAGTTGAAGCATTGGTGAATGCATTCAATGAGCGAGCATGTTTGATAATACCGCCGATATAATATAATGCTGTTTCAGACAGGCCACCATACTGATCACCAGAGAACAGGTTCTGTCCATCTTTAGCCAGTGACATATGAACATGCATACCACTACCGTTATCACCAACTAAAGGCTTCGGCATGAACGTCGCTGTTTTACCATAGATGTGGGCAACATTATGAACACAATATTTTAAAATCTGGTTCCAGTCTGCACGTTTGGTCAAAGTATTAAACTCTGTACCAATTTCACATTGACCGGCTGTTGCAACTTCATGGTGATGAACTTCAACAGGTAAACCCATTTCTTCCATCGCCAGACACATGGCCGCACGCAGGTCATTCAATGCATCAACAGGAGGAACAGGGAAGTAACCACCTTTCAAACCTGGACGATGACCAATGTTGCCATCTTCATAAACTTTTTCAGAGTTCCACTCAGCTTCTTCAGAATCAACTTTATAGAAAGCACCGCTCATATTTGACCCCCAACGAACATCGTCAAGGACAAAAAACTCAGGCTCTGGACCGAAGTAAGCCGTATCGGCAATACCCGTTGATTTCAGATAGGCTTCAGCACGATGTGCAACAGAGCGTGGATCACGCTCATAACCCTGGCCAGTGGCTGGCTCAATGATGTCACAGCTCAGAATCAGAGTTGGCTCATCAGAGAATGGATCCATTACCGCCGTATCGGCATCTGGCATCATGATCATGTCAGATTCGTTAATGCCCTTCCAGCCTCCGATAGAAGAACCGTCGAACATTTTGCCTTCGGTAAATAAATCAGCATCAATTGTATGCGCAGGTACAGAAACATGTTGTTCCTTACCGTGGGTATCAGTGAAACGAAAGTCAACGAACTTAACGCCGTTGTCTTTAAGCATTTTCAGGACTTTGTCAGACATTACTGTGGTCTCCCGGTATTAAAAATAATCGATATAACTTCTAAAAAAAGTTTATGTGAACCCTAAATTTATAAGAACCCAAATAGCATGAACCATGCCACCATCTAAGCTCTTGATTTACTGCTAAAATTCTCTATAGCCACTATAAATAGACGACCATTGCGCACCATAGTAGTGCGAGCACCACTCAGCACGCACCATTATTGGGCACCAATGGTTCTGTACAAGCAACTTGTACTAGTGAAACCGTAAGCTTACGGACTCGATGTCTTTCAATGTCTGTGCAGACGTCTCAAACAGAGCTTGCAATGCTGGACCCTGTTCCAGATCCTCCAGCACAGAGAAAGGCAGGAGCAATTCAATTCTAATTTTGCCATCTAGATAATGCAGCGCCATCCTGTCTATCTGTTTTGCTTCAGGAATCTCTGACCAACAATTCTGTAGTTGCTGGCTCAGCAAAGTGCGCATGGGCAGTTCGGCATTAAACTGAATATGTTCATCATCTTCAGGATCTATGTGTACCATGACATCGGCGACTTCTTCAATTTCTTTTATCACCGCCAGGCGCACACGTTCGCTGATGTAATGGGCTTCCGATACACTAATATCTGGCTGAACCTGGATATGTACATCAACCAGCGCATCCGACCCCATGCGACGAGTCCTCAAGATGTGCAAGGATACAACGCCATCTACCGCAAGTATACTGCTCTTGATAGCCTTAACCCGCTCTTCTTCCAGTGCGGTATCCACCAGTTCCTGAATGCTGTGGAAACACAGATCCCAGCCAATCTTGGCAATCATAATACCCACACCAATCGCGGCTACTGCATCAAGATAACGATATCCTGCCATGCTTCCAGCGATACCAACGAGCACAACGATGGATGAAATCGCATCTGAACGACTGTGCCAGGCATTGGCTTCCAGCATTTTAGAGCGATAGCGTCGAGCCACTGCCATGGTGTACTGATATATCGCTTCTTTTGACACAACCGAAATTGCGGCAATCACTAAGGCCCAGAAACCGGGAACGACGAGTGACTCGGGATCAAGCATCCGTTGAATTGCATCAACAACGATACCCGCTGCCACAATAACCAGTGCGACACCCAGTCCAACCGTTGCGACGGTTTCAATTCGACCATGACCATAGGGATGGGCTTCATCCGCATCCTGACTCGAATGCTTTGCCGCATACAGCACCACAAAGTCTGTAGCTAAATCAGAGAGTGAGTGCACACCATCGGCAATCAGTGCCTGAGAATTTGCAATAGAACCCACCAGGATTTTTGCTACGCCCAGGAAAAAATCAATAATCGCCCCAATAATCGTGACGCGCACTGTCGCTTTATAGCGTGAATCCTGAGTGTCCTGACCAGAAGACGTAGAATCCTGGTGGTGATGATGGGTCACGATGCCTCTACCTTAATTTGAATATGTACTTCCTCGTCGCGGACTTCCGCTAACAATACCTGATGGCCATGAACACGACTCCAGGCTGGGACATCATAAATGGCTCCCGGATCACTACAGACAACATTCAAAATATCGCCTGAATGTAAATCTTTAATTGCATCCTGTACCTTAATCACGGGCATCGGGCACAGCATACGACGAGCATCAAGTTCATGTTCAGACATACCATTCCTCTGGAAAGTCATCCGGATGAATTGGCTCTACCTTCAAAGTCTGGCTACTGCCATCTATCTCATTTATCTGCACCTCGACCTGTTCAGCCTCTTTGCCCTGACCAAAGCGCGCACAGATCCTGGCCACTAACTCCAGATCATCATCCGTTGCTTCGCCATCGATCAACACCAGAGGACCCGTATGACTAATCGCATGCAGGTTGCGGAATTGGCGACGGTAACCTTCCATAAATTTAGCTTCGCCTTCCTCACGTGCAACGATCAACTTAAAATGTGGCCTGGGTCGAATATGTCGACCCACTTTAAGCATCATAATATCGTCCAGTTCGTAATCACGATCAGAACGATGTTGCCACATATCGACCAGCTTATCCGAGTAAGCCTTATCTGTTAAAAAACAGCAGCCCCCCGCAGGTTGGGCATAATCTACAAAACCATATTCTGCGGCCAGAGCTATTTGTGGTTTCCGACCACGACCACTGAAACCATACAGACCTTCACGCGAGATCCAGCCTTCACGTTCAGGCAAAGTTTCTGGCAGGTTTTGTGCTGACAAAGGACGAACCAGAAGATCGCCCGCACCGGATTCTCGTTGAATCACCGGCATAGTGTCTCGGCGTTGCGACATGGGCCGCTGGCCTACTACCTCACCGGTTATAATGAAATCAAACCCATGCTCCTGGATCCATTCATAAGCTTTGCGCACCATAAAACCCTTACAGTCGAGACAGGGGTTCATATTGGAGCCGTAACCATGTTTGGGGTTCAGCAACACATCTTTGTATTCTTCGATAACATCAACAATATGCATCTTGATACCCAGCTGTTCAGCCACCCATAAGGCATTATTTCGCCTGGGTTTATTCTGGTCTTTTTTACGAATAGCATGGGTATGGCCTTCAACACAGAAACCAGTAAAAAAGTTGATCCCCTCAACATGTACGCCCTGATCCATGATGGCCTTTGTCGCCAGCATGGAATCCAGACCACCAGAAATTAGGGAAATTGCTTTACGCTGCATACGTCTATTTACTACCTGAAAGAAAGGCTGCGTAGCATACCAAATTTGCCCCCTGTCGACACAGTATGTGTGTACACAATTCCTGTCCAGCTGGTGCCATAATCAAGGGTATTCACAGACACAAATGGGGGGCTTTTAAGTTATTGCGAGTTAGTCGTACGAGCCTGATATCCTGAAATGATTACTTTCCAGTTGCCACATGGATCTGACAGGTATCGTATTTTGTTGCCCTGGCAGGGTGCGAAGAGGGTAGCTGCTGCCAGTACTCCTGTAATTCCCTGTCAGAAAATCCACTTAAGCGTTCCACTTCTTTATAAAATACACCCATATTCCTGTTCACCCCGGCCAATATTTGCTGGAACTGCGGTGTCATTTCGTTATACGTCGCGACCAGGGCTAAATGCGCATTGTTAAGCTCCTGAGCCATCCAGGCTTCATAGCGATCATTGCCCCAGCATGACTTGAGTTTATGGTAATCCGCTTTCATCTGGGCCATGATCTGCTGTTTCAATAACTGTATTTCCTCAGAAGAACGCGAGGATTGATAAACCTGTGCTAGCTGCTGTCGTGTATTTAGCAACAACTGTCGGAATTGATAATCCTGTTGCTCGACTTCTAGATAAGCCTCCATTTTTTCTGGATTGTTTTTTCTAATAAACCAACGCCGGATACCTTCCTGTTCCACTGCCGTGGCAAATGATTCATTAAAGGTGCTGTCACCCTGGCGATATGCCACCTGATGAGCCAGCTCATGGAACAGGATACCGACTCGACGGCTTTCGGAAGCATACAGCATCGTATTGAGGACAGGATCAGCTGCCCAACCAAGCGTGGAGTAAGCACGTACTCCGGCTACATAGGTGTCATATCCCTGTCCTTGTAACTCGGCCGCATAATCATGAGCACTGGCCTCATCATAAAATCCCCGATAACTCATACAGCCCACAAACCAGTAACACCATTGTTTAGGCTGGATCGAATCTACTGCAGCCGCAATTACATTCCAAAGAACATATTCACGCTTTGTGTCGCTAAAATGTGTGTAACTGTCGTTATCTGGCAGGAAAAGAACCTGAGTGGCAAATAACCGGGCTTGTTGCATATTTGCCAGCCTATGCCGGGTTGTCGAGGGCATAGAGGGATCTGCCAATACCTCGGTTACGGGGCGCTGCTGGTTCAGAACCTGAGCATGACCATTTAGCGCATCGATATAATAGTTGAGCTGACTACAGCCCGTTAACATCCCTGCCCCTGACAGGAGACCAAACCACAGACTGGCGGCCTTATATCTTCGCTGTAATGCGAACCGGTTAATCATTTTGCTTTTCTTCTCAAACTCTTTTGCCAGGTTGCCGATACAATAGCCTATGGATACTCGCAGCACGGATTATTACCAGTCTCTAATTAATAGTGTCGTTGATCATATTGGTCAAATCATTCTTGGGAAAGACAGGGCAATTCGCCTGGCACTGACCTGTCTGTTGTGTCGTGGGCACTTACTCATTGAAGATCTTCCGGGCATGGGCAAAACCACGCTGGCTCATGCCCTGGCCAAATGTATGGGGCTGCAGTTTAACCGGATTCAATTTACCAGTGATTTGCTACCCGCCGATATTCTCGGTATTTCTATTTTTGAACAGGCCAATGGTCAATTCAACTTTCACCCTGGCCCCATTTTTAGCCAGATACTGGTGGCCGATGAGATTAACCGTGCAACGCCAAAAGCACAAAGTGCGCTACTGGAAGCCATGGAAGAGCGACAGGTTTCAATTGAAGGTGAAACCCGCGAGCTTCCTGAACCATTTTTTGTTATTGCTACTCAGAATCCTGGTCACCAGATTGGCACTTTTCCATTGCCAGAATCCCAACTGGATCGCTTCTTTATGCGAATCCGCCTCGGTTACCCCAACCAACAGGCTGAACGTGAACTATTAACCAGCCAGGATCGTCGAGAGTTGTTTGATCAATTGTCCTGTAAATTAGACAGTCAGGCCTTATCCGAATTGCAGGATGCCGTAAAAACCATCCACACATCTGATAACTTGCTCGATTACGTGCAACAAATTATCAGCTTTAGTCGTGAACCAGGCAATTATGCGACAGGACTGTCGCCTCGGGCCGGGCTTGCACTACTGCATGGTGCCCAGGCCTGGGCGTTAATGTCCGGTCGAGATCATGTCTTGCCCGAAGATATACAGACCGTATTACCCAGCATCGTGAATCACCGTTTATTACCCATTTCTGGAATTCACAATGATGATCCAGAAAGCCATTGCCAACCACTGCTTGAAGTTCCCATTCCTTAGCTCTTAATTATTTATGAACCATAGCCTGATTCTGAATTACATCAAGCAGTCTCAGATGCGTCGTTTGTCGCGACTCGAAAAGGGATCTATCTGTCTACATCGCCTTAATATTTATATATTGCCCAGTCGTCAGGGATTATTTTTTGCGCTGATTATTACATTAATGTTAATCGGTTCGATTAACTACCATAATAGTCTCGGCTTTATGTTCACTTTTCTGCTTGGCAGCCTGGCGGTTATCGATATTCTCCACACTTATCGAAATATCTGGCGTCTGCGTTTTTCACCCGCTCATAGTCCTCCGGTTTTTTGTGGCCAGACAATGACTGTACCACTTAAATTAGAAAACTATGGCAAACCCACACGAGAGGAATTATGTTTTCAATTTGCCGACGATAGCGAGCAACAGATCTTTGATATCGAAGAAAGTCAATTTCAAACTATTCAGCTACAGCGTCAAACCACAAAACGCGGATTGCAACCATTAGGACGTATTATTGTTTCTACAACCTATCCAATGGGTTTATTTCGTGCCTGGGCGGTACTTAATTTTGATCACAAAATATTAGTTTATCCCAGGCCGGCTGAATCTGATCGTCTACCCGCCGAAAGCAATTCTAATCACAAAACAACGGGCTCTCTGGGACAGGGTTCTGATGACTTCGTCGGTTTACGCAATTACCACCCTGGTGATTCCATGCGCCATATTTTCTGGAAAGCCTATGCCAAAAATCACACCTTGTTGACGAAACAATTTGGTGGTGAGCAGCAACAGCAACTCTGGCTCGACTGGCAACTTCTATCTGGACTCGATGTTGAAAGCCGCCTGTCACAACTGACTCGCTGGGTGATTGAAGCCCACCATTCTGATGTCAGTTATGGTCTACGGCTTCCAGATACGGTTATTTCGCCATCTACAGGAGACTCGCACCAGCATCAGTGTTTGCGAGCATTAGCCCGGTTTGGTCTCAATGATTAAGTATTTATTTCAATCCCGGTTAACACGTATCCCTGCTGATATCGGGCTGCTTCTTTTTTCAACCATACTGGTTTGTTTACCTCATTTATTACGCCTGCCAATATGGACCGTTATTTTATGTGTCAGTGTTATTGGCTGGCGCGTACTTTATGAATTAAAGCAGGTCCCTCTTCCGGGCAAATATCTGCGTCTGTCTATTCTACTTGGCTCACTGGCGGGATTATTTATTAGCTATTCAACCCTGATTGGTCGTCATGCGGGTAGTGCGATGCTGGTTATCATGCTCTGTTTAAAACTACTTGAACTCAATAAAAAGCGTGATGCGCTTGTTATTATTTATATCAGTTTTTTTATCATTATCACCGGCTTTCTTTTTGATCAATCTCTTTATACCGGTGCCTATATGGTTCTTGTTGTCTGGGCCTTGATCACAACCATGATTACCTACAACCACTACGCAACAAAAGGAACATCGGTTCAGGCTACTATAGCCCGACATTTTAAACTGGCCTTTATCTTAATGGCGCAGGCGGCTCCTTTAATGTTGTTACTGTTCTTTTTATTTCCGCGCCTGCCCAATCCCCTGTGGGGTTTACCTGCTGACGCCCATGGTGGACAAACTGGACTATCGGATACTTTAGAACCGGGTCGTATAAGTAAACTTAGCGATAATCCTGAAGTGGCTTTTCGTGTTCTTTTTAAAGGTAGTCCACCAGCACAAAACAAGCTTTACTGGCGTGGCCCAGTGTTCACCAACTATGATGGCGTGCGTTGGCAGACTGATAAAAACTCACTTTCATTAACTCGACTCGATCTTGATAACCAGGTTGTGTCAAATCCTGTTAACTATCAGCTCACTCTGGAGCCTCATAATCAACGCTGGCTATTTGCGCTGGATATTCCAACGACCGTTCCTGAACGCGCCATCCTTACCAATGAACTACAGCTATTAAATAGCAAGCCGATACGTTCTGTTTATCGTTATTCTGTCAGCTCTGCCCTGGACTATCAGTATGATATGACTTCTGTATTAAATATTGAATCAGCACTAAGTTTACCAACCAACACGGCTCCAAAAACACGACAGTTTGTAAATAAACTTCGATCAAAATTTAAAAATGACGGCGTGCTAGTTTCGGCTGTTCTAGATCACTTTCGTCAACAGGAATTTTATTACTCACGCAACCCTCCCAGGCTTTATGCTGATCATACTGATGAATTTTTGTTTGATACCAGAAAAGGTTATTGTGAGCAGTATGCTTCAGCTTTTGCTGTGATGATGCGTATGGCTCGTATACCTGCCCGTATTGTTACGGGGTATCATGGGGGAGAAATAAATCCTTTCTCAAAAAATCTGATCGTTCGGCAATCTGATGCACACTCCTGGGTAGAAATCTGGCTTAGTAAACGAGGCTGGTTACGTATTGATCCTACCAGCGTAATCCCTGATCATCGCGTCGAAAATACCACCGATTTATTGCAGCGCCAATCCAGGGAACAACAGGCAAAATTCTTGCTCGAGAAAGGCTGGGCCAGTAACAGTATAAGACAGTTGCGATTTGCACTCGACTCCATTCACAGCCATTGGAATTCCTGGATTGTTGGCTATGATCATCAACGTCAAACTAACTTCTTTAGTTTATTGGGATTCAGTAACTTCTCAATGTTACATGTTGGTCTACTTATGGCCGCCAGTATTTCCCTCGCTTTTTTTATAATTGGCCTATTGCTGTTTCGCCAACGTAAAACAATCGATCAGCCTGTCTTAAAAGCCTATGAAAAGTTTTGTAAAAAACTTGTCCGCTGTGGTTTTGAGAAAAAGCCCTATGAAACCGCTACTGATTTTGCCCAGCGTGTGGCCCTAAAAAGGCAGGATTTAAAACAGGACGTACTTCACATAAATTCACTCTATAACCAGCTTCGGTATGCAAGTGCCCCATCGAGGGAACTATTATTGAACTTTAAGACCTTAGTTCAAAAATTCAGGCCAACACAACGCTAACCAGCGCCTTTCCACAGCACTTTTTGCCTTTTTAGTATATAAATCCCAGCTTATATTAGTTTTATATATTGCTAGTATTAAATAAAATAAATAGGCGCAGGGGGGCCAACTCTTTATATTCTGTCTATAGTAACAGGTACGGTCTTTGATTTTTCATGACCATGTTACCTGAGATGAAATATTGAAATTCTAATCGAGCTGGTTGCTGAGCCATATATGGCCTAACCATAATTGATTAATCAGCCAGAATTTTAGACTGATTTTTCATGTGTTATTGACCAAGACTAAGGGCAGGAAAACGATATGCTAGTCAAAGAAATCATGAATACAAATGTTAAAGTTGCTAACCTGGATACCCCTGTGCGCGAAATTGCTGTCATTATGTGTTTTAACAAAATCAGTGGTGTCCCAGTTGTTGACGGCGATAACAATATTAAAGGCGTTATCTCTGAAAAAGATATTCTTAACGCCATGTACCCAAACGTAGATGAATTTATGCAGGCGGGTGGCTATGATTTTGAAAAAATTGAAAATGAATATACCGATGTACTGGGCCGTCAGGTCAAAGATATTATGAAACCAGGTTTGTTTACAGTTTCATCTGAAGAACCCATTCTTAAAGCCGTCTCCATTATGTGCGCGAAGAAAATTCGTCGTATCCCCGTTGCCGATAATGGCAAGCTGGTAGGTATCATCAGTATTGGTGATGTACACAAGGCTATTTTCCAGAAACAACTTGATGAAAACACAATGGGCGGTATTAAAGCGGCCTCTTAGTCTTGCCTTTCATCATCAACATAAAGGGCGGTATTTGCCGCCCTTTTTATTTACCAATACAAAAACTACTAAATATCTGTCCCAGTAAGTCATCACTACTGACTTCCCCTGTTATTTCACCCAGAGCCTGTTGCGCCATGCGCAGATCTTCAGCCAACAGTTCTCCTGCTCCGTGTTCTTTTAGCTGAGTAAAACCTTTTTCAATATAATCCTGAGCTCGACCCAATGCATCCAGATGTCGACGTCGAGCCATAAACTGACCCTCACCTGCACCGGTATAACCCACACAGACTTTTAGGTGATCTCGCAATACACTGATCCCCTCGTTGTACTTTGCAGACAACCAGATATGAGTGCCATTCTCCTGTTCTTCCAGCCGAGCTGGGTGCTGGCTCAGGTCGATTTTGTTATGCACAAAGGTAATCGGTATATGGGCGGGTAGCTGGCTCAGGATTTTCTGTTCTGCATCCGTAAATCCTCGACTGTCCTCAAACAGAAGCAAAACCCGGTCGGCCTGTTCCAGCTCGCTCCAGGCTCGACGAATTCCTTCTTTTTCAACCGCGTCGCCACTTTCACGCAAACCCGCCGTATCAATAATATGTACTGGCATGCCATCGATACTGATTTCTTCACGTAATACATCCCGTGTCGTTCCCGCAATTTCTGTAACAATCGCCGACTCTCGCCCGGCTAGCTGGTTAAGCAGGCTTGATTTCCCCGTATTTGGTTGTCCAGCCATGACAATCCGCATCCCTTCGCGCAAAAGCTGGCCCTGATGGGCCATACCAATGACTCTGGCTAATTCATCCAGCAATGACTGGATATCTTCACTTAATTTTTCATCGGCAAGGAAATCGATTTCTTCTTCAGGAAAATCGATAGCCGCTTCCACAAACATTCGCAACTGGGTCAATCGCTCGACGGTATTGTGCACCCAGTCTGAAAAGACCCCATCCAGTGACTGCATGGCACATTGGGCCGCCTGAACAGTGCTGGCCTCAATGAGATCAGCAATTGCTTCTGCCTGAGCCAGGTCGATCTTGTCATTTAAAAAGGCTTGTTCACTGAATTCACCAGGCCGCGCAATTCTTGCTCCCAGAGTCAAAACACGCTGTAGCAGCATATCCAGAACCACCGGACCACCATGGCCCTGTAGCTCTAGTACATCTTCACCAGTAAATGAGTTTGGATTTGGGAAATAAAGAGCCAGACCCATATCGATGGGTTTCTTATCTTCATCAGTAAACGGAAGGTACTCGGCTTTACGCGCTTCTGGCACATGACCAAGAATAGTTTTAGCAATGCTCGCAGCTTGTGGACCTGAAACACGAACAATGCCCACACCCCCTCGACCAGCCGGTGTTGCAATAGCAGCGATGGTCTCGGTTGTGTGCGCTTGTTTTCTCAAGAGGGCATTATTGTTTATTTAACCGTACGGGTTATTCCTGGATAATCTTGCGGGTGATATACCACTGTTGTGCAATCGATAAGATGTTATTTGCCACCCAGTAAAGAACCAGACCCGCCGGGAAGAAGGCAAAGAAAATCGTAAAGACAAAAGGTAGTGCCATCATCACTTTAGCCTGGATAGGATCAATCGGTGCTGGGTTAAGCTTTTGTTGAATAAACATGCTTATCCCCATTAACAGCGGCAATACAAAATACGGATCGGCTGTCGACATATCTTTGATCCAGAGGATCCAGGGTGCCTGACGTAACTCTACACTTTCAAGAAGTACCCAGTATAAGGCAATAAATACCGGTATCTGTACAAGGATAGGCAAACAACCACCCAGTGGATTAATTTTTTCCTTACGGAATAAATCCATCTGCGCCTGACCCATTTTCTGGCGATCATCACCAAAGCGTTCTTTTAACTGTTGAAGCCTTGGAGTCAGTTTGCGCATCTTCGCCATGGACTTATAACTGGTTTCCGACAACTTATAAAACGCTAACTTAATTAGCAGCGTTAACAGCACAATTGCCCAACCCCAGTTTCCAACTAATGTATGGATCTTATTCAACAACCAGAATAACGGTTTCGCTAAAATCGTTAACGCACCATAGTCAACCGTTAACTCAAGTCCTGGCGCAATTTCTTCCAATGTATTCTGTAACTTGGGCCCAACAAATAAACGATTATTGATCACTTGTTGGCTGCCCGCATTGACCAAATAGGCTTCTTTGGATTTCATCCCCAGGGTATAGCGATCCGGATTTGCTTTGTAACGGGAGTAAAAAACCTGATCGCTATCAATATTCGGGATCCAGGCTCCGAGGAAATAATGCTGGATCATCGCAGCCCAGCCCCCGGTAATATTTTTATTCAGGTTAGATTCACTAATGTCATCAAAGTCTACTTTATTATATTTATCTTCAGGGCTATAAATGACGCCACCAGTATAAGTATAAATAAACCGAGCCTGTTCACCTTCTGGAAGAGAGGTACGCTGCAACTGTTGATAAAGACTACCTGTCCAGTTCTTTCCAGTAGGATTGTTAACCGTATGACTAACTTCTATTAAATAGCTGTTTCGATTAAAGGTATAGGTTTTAACAAACTCAACTCCTTCAGAACTTTTCCAGGATAGATTTACGGCAAGACTATTCTGACCTTCGGCAAGTACATATTCCGTTTTCTCACTACTATAAATTGTAGTGTGGTTCGGTGCTGCGGAGAGATTTTCACCCTGTGATTTTGTTAAGGTAAATCCTGACTGGGCAACAAACAAATTATCTTTATCATCCAGCAAATGAAAGAATTCATCTGATTCACCCGACTTCTTAGGGTATTTCAGCAAATCAACTTTACGTAAATCGCCACCGGTTGTATCAATTTCAGCCTGAAATACATCCGTGCTAATTTTGATCCGCTGCGCCTGTCTAACAAGCGCTGTTTCCGTAATCGGTAACATGGCCGCTGAAGTTACAGCCGATGTTTCTCCTACAGGAACATCTGCATCCTGTTGTACCGTCGCGGTACCCTGGCTTGTAGTAGTCGGTGTCGTCATCTGTTGTGGTGGCGGATTAATCTCACGCTGCCAGGCGTCCCAGATCAAAAATAAAACCAGACTGAGTGCGATAAATAATATTAGACGTTGTTGTTCCATGACTATTTTTTCAAACTATTCTTTTTTTCGGGTACAGGATCCATCCCCCCTG
>JAPHRJ010000123.1 GCA_026196045.1 Gammaproteobacteria bacterium | reverse complement strand
ATTCGCATCGCCAATCTACCTGATTCAAGTTTAATCGAACGTCGACTTGCGCCCATTCAGTTCGTTATGTGCGCCAGTCCGGCTTATCTCGAACAGATGGGTGTGCCCCAGTCACCGGATGAATTGAGCGAGCATCAATGTCTTGTTTATAGCCTGCTACGTGATTTTGATTACTGGAGTTTATACGATAATGACGGCAAAGAAATCAGGACAAAAATATATCCAACCTTAAAAGCCAGCACGGGTGAATTTCTTAAAGATGCGGCGGTAGAAGGTTTGGGAATTATTCTAGTGCCGTCGTTTATCGCGTATAAAGAAGTTGAAAGTGGTGCTCTGGTTCAGTTACTCGAAGAGTATCAACTCCCGCAGTTGGATGCTTGTGCTATTTATCCACAAACGCGCCATCTTTCACAACGTGTCAGAGCCTTTGTAGATTTTCTGGTAAAGCGATTTGAGGGGACTCCCTATTGGGATTTCTGTCTCAAGAAATCAGCATCTTGACGAGTAAGTGATGCTTTTGTGATTCCCTGCTCTGGGTCGACTTTTCTCTATCAGATCAATTTCTCCAAGATCTGCTTGGTGGAAGCAGTATTTGATTAACTTTACGCTGATAGTCCGAAAAGGGTCGACTCCAGCCGAAGACCTTCTGAAAGCCTTGAAGTTTGCTCTTTTGTCTTAGTACGACCCGAAGCCGTCAGCCATGATGGCCATATTGAATGTCTGCTAACAAGAAAGCTGGCATTTAAAAATGTTTAATTTAGATGGCAGATTCCACCCTACAGCAGTTCTTCAGTTCTTCTCAAGCTAAGGACAACTAACAATCATAAGCAGCCATTTAATTATTCATACCGAGTAGTAAACAATCCATAATTAGATATACCATTTTTATTGTGAGCCAGTTCAAAGCGGACGTTCGCCATGATTAATGTCCACCAAGGTGGTGCCAGTTCATATCGCTGTGGAGTGAATGACTTGAGCTATTTGCTAGGCTTATGTTCTCAAAATATAGGATAGCCACACTTCAAACAGTTTTCTGAACCTAATGCACTGTTATAGTTAACTCCACCAGCCCAACCGCATTGAGGACAGAATTCCTCTATTTCCGTGTCTAACCACTCCCACGGCCCTAAATACTCAGGTATAGCATCCCTGTCACAGCCAAGAAACTCACCCACATTGGACTGAACACAAATATATGACGATGTACTTTCAGACTTTAGCTCTTCGAGTACATCACATGGTTCAATAGAGAACCATTCTCCGTTTAAATTATCACGTTCATATTTTTTATGAAGGCGTCTCTCTAGAGATTGATCTTTACACTCAATCCAGCCCATCAGAGCAAGCTTTCTTGAGTTCCCTGTTTGAAGGTTTCTAATTCTGTTTTCTGGATTTCTACTAAATCCTATTTTCACTCTGCAATCGTTATTATCTTCATTTTCAATAATGAAATATGTATACATTTCTATAAAATCCTAACGCCTAAATAACGGCCGCTATGTTCGTAGACCTGTTTATTAGGCCGTAGCTCATAACGGTCAGGTTGATTTGATTGTTAGGCATGATATGTTATTTTATTATTAAGTTGCTCTAACTGCAGCTGCAATGTTCTTAACCAACTCATCAAAAACATTGGCAATTTCACCATGAATATAGTCAAAGAATTCGTCCTGTTCATCAAATATCTTTTGGACTCTGTCTTCTGAAATATTTGCAATATAATCAGCCCTTGTATTGGCTATAATGAATTTATGAGATCTATTGTCAATTTCAATAGCGACGGTTTCAATGTGTTCAGCTAGTTCTGATGGTATCCATATCTTTCTTATGTCAAATATATTTCTGAACTCAGTGATTGCTTTTATGAAGTTGCTTTTTTCTTTTTCTCCTTGATTAAATCCTAAGTCTTTAGCTGAATCACGTAGTTGAATAATAGATGTATATATTTCATTGATAGATTCAATGCTTTTTTCGTGATAAGCATTTAGCTTAATTTGATAGCTTATAGAATTCTTTCCTAGTGATTGCTTTATTTGTTCTGTTTCCTCTACTAGTTCTTTTTGTTGTTTTAGAACGGTAGAGAAATTATTGTTAATCTCGGTTAGTTCTCCAGATTTCTTTAATCGTGCATATACATAAACGCCAATTATAGATATGCATATTGCAATCAGATTTATAATAATAATGTCGTACTTCAGGCTCAATAGAGCATCAGCCATTTCTTCAATGTTCTCAAATTTCAAATTATTTCCTTATATTGTGTGCCTAATGCTTGAGTTCACCCGAGAGGAGCCGCGCAGCGGTGACGACTCGGGTGGAACGATTTGTTATGTTTCATTACGGAAATATTCACCGAATTCCCAGTGTTTTTTTGTAGACTTATCAGGGCCTGACCACCCGAGTTTTTTCAATTCCTTGTGCAAGAACCAGTTTAATGCACCATGCCCTACAAATAGTACACTACCATGACTTTGTGCTAACTCTACCAGCTGGCTAGCGCACACCTTACTTCGCTCTTTTATTTCACGATAAGACTCTGAGTTACCAGAATAGCCAGCTAATTGAAGCAATCTAAATATCACCGACCAGGCTGACTTTGAAAGTTTTGGGTATTTCCACTTTCCATAAGGCATTTCACACTCACGAAACATTGAACTGACCTTTTCCGGGCTTTCTAAATTCAGAAGTTTTGCTGATTCTATTGATCTAGGTAGATCACTGCATACTGTGAATCCACATGCAGCAGCCCTTTCAATTACACTGCCTGAGGGGCTATGATTGTCATCAATTCCTGCCTTATCATACCTAGAAACCCACTCACCGAAATCAGCAGCACTAACTATTCCAGTCGTTTCAATCTTCGGTTTACCATGCCTAATTAAAACTATTTCCACTAAATTTCCTTAGAAACATAACGTTGAAGCTGTGCGGCGTAAACGAAGCGTAGCGTAGTTTGCGTCCGAACGAGCGTTTTGTTATGCCTATTCTTCATCATGGCCCCAATCTGGTTCTATTTCTCCAAACTCTACGTGTGTTGGCACATCGATAATTTCAACTTCTTCCACATCGACTTCCCCAAGCCCCTTAGAGAAGTCACCGCTTAGATGCACTAGAACCTCTGTAGAATATTGCTCCTCTACACTGGCTGATGTAGAGGCCAATCCAATATACTCTTTGTCTATTGAGTCCCAAACAGACAAACCAAATGAAGCATAGACTTCACAGGTAACAAAAGCGGTTACTTGCAACACGAGTGACTCGCCTTCCACTCGGATGATATTTACTTCAGGGTTTCCCGAGGGATCGCAATACAAGTTATGGCAATCATATACTGCATGCACATCGTCTTCTTCGTAGCAATATGCCGAACTCGCTTCAATCTGTATGTATATTCCATCAAGGCTGTCTATTATTCCTTCTTTGATTGCATTAGAAAAATTATCTGCAACGCCGTTAACATAGTTATCCTTGATGCAATCTATTATATTCTTAGCAAAATTATGGGGCTGAAAATGGGAAATTGCATCAGATAAATTATCTAAGACATCTATTCTTGAGGAGCTGTTGGCATATTTTCCCCAACCTTTGTCAGAGCTAACAGCCAGGATTCTTACATCATTATTCTCAGCCCACTGCTCCAATGATAAAAGCGCTAAAGCATCTGGGAATTCATTTTTCTTTTCAGCGCCAGCCTCAAATGGTGCTTCAAAATTAAAATACATACTAACCAGACTCGAAACATCAACTAATCCATTACACTCGAGAACAAGTGCACCGGTTTTATCGTAAAAGTCATTTAATCTTGCTTTGGCTACATCTACATCATCCCCAGCATCGAATATCAATGCTTTTGCGTCTGAACAATCCTTGCTCGTAACACGAAGTTGATTTTCAGCGGCACGCAGTGCCTGATTTATTTTTGCTCTTGCTTCTTTTATTTTTTCCGAGAGATGAGCAGTTACTTCGTTATCAACAATCTCTGATATTAAAACTTGAACAGGACCGCTTTTAAACTGATCTAATTGATTTAGCAGTCCTTTTTCTAAGGCAATACCATTATTGTCAAAAATACTGGTGTCGATGGTGATCGCACTATAATCAAGCTCGATAATTGACAAATGAACTCTCTCTTTGTTTAGGCATAACGTCGCAAATCAGCCGCGCCGCTTTTTGGCGTCGGCTGGATTTGCCTGGTTAGGCATAAGCCCCATGATAAAACTGCTTGGTGTATTGCCTTGTACCTGAAACCCACAATGTTCATAGAAACTTTTCGCTTGCCTGTTTACTTTGAATACCTGTAGGGCAATGCTTTTGGATTCTGCTCTAGCTTTTTCAATTACAGCGCTTAATAGGCTGGCACCAATGCTCTTCCGCTGGTATTTTGGAAGAACCAGCAACATACGAATATATAACTGATTGCCCTGATCCTCTACTTGGGAATAGCCAATCATCGTACCTTTTTCTCTTACCACAGTAATATTTTCAGGATTAAAATGTTTGCTGAAATCATTTTCTTGCCACTTTTGATCCCATCCCCATATCTCTGTGATGTACTCTTTCATTACACGAGTATATAAATCGAATAAGATTGCCTCTTCATTCTTCGCTGCTTCATGAAAAAAGTACTGGCTTGTCATCTTTATAGCCTAACGATTAAGATAACGCGACGCGCTTTTTTCGGTCGCCGTTGATTGCCTTGTTATAAGCCAAATTCATCATTTGGCTCCTCATAGAGCTCAATGTCTTCTAGAGTGCCAACACCATTTCCACCATCAAGATACCGAACTCCAATAAAAATCCCGTTGTCTGCTTCTTCTATTTGAATTGCGATACAGGGGATTTTTTGTTTTGTTTCTTCGTCCGTTTGTACTGCACATAATGGCAATTGAATATCATATGGTTCACTACCTGAGGGAGTAGCAAAAACAGCTATGCCATTTTTTATATCTTCTTCAGTAGCAACCCTTCCCATGATGCATGGAGTTTCCCGCCATTTTTCTATTTCAATCTTTCCCCACACGATTACTCCCTTGGCTTATAACGTTTGAGTTGTGCGGCGCGACGTAAGGAGCGTCCGAACGAGCGCCTTGTTAAGTGCTAAATTACCTTATTCATATCCACATCATAGCCTGAGTTACGCATTTCTTTTGCTAATGCGACTTTCCATGCCCCGTGTTCATCCATTGGGACATAGACTACACCTGAAATATCATTAGGAGTTTCTACGTCGCCCTTAACTAGGGCGCAAACATTGTGACGACCGAGCTTGCCATTTAGAAACCCATGCTCAAAAACGACGTTTTGCCTTGCTCTTGGCTTTAAGTTGGGTTTTGTTTGCGACTTTGCGCCGACATCACATGGTGTATAAAGAACCACGCCAAAACCAACATTTGAGTATTTTTCAATTTTTTCAATAATTGTACTGCCGGAACTAGCTTGCTCATGCAATATAATGGGCTCAAAGCCCATTTTTTCTATGAATCTTGCTGTTTCAGTTTTGGCAAGATCGTCATGGCCATGGACAATAAAAACTTTGGTTCTATCTAATTCCATTTTTTGAGTTTCACTAGAAGCTTCAGGTGCTGAACCAGAATCAATTTTTTCTTGAGAACTGGCCATAACTTTTTTTGTTATATCTGTGGTATGTTTGTCATAACTTACAATATCCTCCCGAGAAATAAACATTATAATTCCAGGAGACATGTTGTCGTTTTCATATTTAGATAGCTCAGAAGTAGTTTTTTTCGTTTCTTTTATAACGATTCTTTTAACTTCATCTGCTTTAATAAAATACCCATCAAATTGAAACTTACTACCTTGAAGGTAAGGGATAACTATATCGTTTTCTATTTCGATTAAATCAGTTTTATCAAGCTCGAATAATTGCTTGTACTCACCACTTTTACCAACTTTCTCAGAGGTTTCAATTAGTACCTGATAAAACATCCGTGAATATTCCTTTTTTGCACTTAACGGCTAAGCTGTGGGGCGCGACGTAAGGAGCGTCCCACACGAGCGCATTGTTATGCGCTGAACTACATTACCTATGTTTTTCATAACATTCAGATCCTTTTGCCTTCATACAACAGATGTAACTCCACTCTCTGTTACCGGATAGATTTTTTGACGAGGCATATCTGTGTGCCATTAAACCACACTGACTTAGACCATTGGCAACACCTAAGTAATACTCTTTTTGATTTGGAAAATAGAAATATACGTTGTAAGTTGCTTTTTGAATCTCGGAGCATGAAAAATCAGAATAACTACTACATTCGTCACTACAACTACTTAATAACAGAGTGGAAGCTACGAAGATAGAAATTGTAAAATATTTCATTCTCCACCCCTTTAATATAATTTATCTTTACGCACAAACAATTTGTTATGCATTATTGCTCATAACCAAACAATTTCATGTACGAATTATATTTTTTAACTACATCAGGACACTGACCTGTGAGCGATTCTAAAGTGTGGCCTAAGCGTGCTGCTTCCGTTTTTAGGAAACGGACTATAAATTCGTCTCCACCTTGCATTTTTGTTGTTTGTTGAAAATTAATAAGCTGGCCGAATACACCACACATGCCCGTTGCTTTCGCTACAACCATCATCTCTATTACTGCTTTATTATCTTCGGCTTCATTTGGGTACACATTGAATGAGGCTAAAAACATAACTGAAAGTATAAGTGTTCTCATAGCAAGATTCCTTGATTGCGCATAACTATTACTATACGGACCCTGCCGGTCCGTATAGCTATATTAGTAATCTCTGTTTAAAAACTCTAAGGGATTGATTTTCTAAGAAAAGACACAATCCCTGTCTATTATTGAAATGAGCAAGTACGGACCCCGATTTGCTAATAAAAATATACCATATGTACGTGTATTTGGTAGTGGAATGTCTGCTTTTGGATAGGAAAATATAAAATATGTGACTGTCGCTTATGACTAGTTAGCGACCTATATAAGATTATTCTAATAGGCAGCTTTGCGGTGTAAGCAGAACTAGGCTAATCAGTAGTCGATCTTCTGCTTCTGACTACCAGCAGTTATATTAGAAGACTCTAAATTAAAGACTTAAATCTCTATACTGGCCATTGAGTGCAACATCCTTGTACGACGGCTTCAACACTATCGGCCGGAAGCAGACTGTGAGCTATCAGCACTTAAATTATTAAATTACCAGGAACTATTATAGTGGCGTTTATCTTATTTTTTTCGCCCAAACAGAAAATACATAAACTCCTGTTTCATCCCTCCCGGTGTTTTATGTACATCAACACAGGTATCTATTAATTCAAAGTGTTTACCTAGAACATTAGTTATTTTCTTTTCATCATATTGCTCAATATCAAGGCCACTGCATTGTTTAGGACCATTTAGTGAGAACGTGCCAATAATGATTTTACCGTTATCAGATAATAATGCATCTAACCTTGATGCATATTTATCTCTGTCTTCTGCTTGCGTAAGAAAATGAAATACAGCCCGATCATGCCATATATCAAACTGACACTCTGGAGAAAAGCCAGTCACATCAGAAGTGTAATAGGATGGAAGACTTGCATTCCCCCCCAATCGCTGCTTGACTATCGATAATGCATTATCCGATATGTCCAGGATAGAAATGTTAGAATACCCTTTGCTAATTAAAGCATCGACAAGCGTTGAAGCGCCAGCACCAATATCAATAATTCTATCATCAACAGTAGCACCTACTTTATCCAGTAACTGCAATGAGATATCTGGTGACTCCTGGTACCAGCTTACACCCTTGTGATCTTTACTGGTGTAAATATTATCCCAATGGGCTTTTCTATCCTCGCTTGCATTATTCATTTAATAATCTCCATTAGTAACCATTACGCTATAAAAGCCTGCCTGTTGCCATATTGCCTATTCAGAAAAATCAACTTTGCCTTCTCTATAGTCTTTCACGGAAAAGTGTTTATAGCCCTTGGGAAAGTTAAATAATGTACGACTAAAGAACTGGTTTTGTTTGAAGTCGAGCAATGCCCGCGATTTACCTGATGAATCCCATTCACGAATTGGAAAACCATATTCAAACGTTTGATTTGGTGCAAAAATACTCTTGCTCATCATACAGGCATCCTGCATGTCGGCAGGCAGTGTGTGTAATGTCGCCGCACTATTACTCGCAAGTATATGATTAAAATCCCGCATTGCTTCAACCACATCATTGAGCATGCCTTTTACTGCCATAACCTCAATACAAGGCTGTCCGTTGGTAATAAATGAATAATGTTGTGGTTTAATCCCATTAATTTCAGGAACATCATTCATAACATTCTTTTTGATAACTTTTTGAATGAGCGCAAATGGAGGTTTTACATCTGACTCCTGATAAGTAATCGACATAATTGTCTGGTTTTCATGATCAATGCTATAAATCATTCCTTTGTCACGATGAAACAGTATATAGTCGTCTTTAGCGTTTCCATCATCAAAACGCAAATATTGCTCTGTCACAATAACGCGGGTTTGATAGGGATCAACTTCCTTCTCCTGTTCCACGTATTTTAGCCAGGTACCGTTTATCTGTTCTTGACTACTAACAGAAGCTGCATCAGCCCCCATCACCAGTGCAGGGCAACATAAGAGGAATAAGCAGAATATTTTTTTCATTTTAACGAACCAACACCTTCAAGGTAATCAAGCTCTTCTTCACTGAAGCCAGCCTGTAGTCTAGCCTTTCGATCCAATGGTGGCTTAATTTTTCCTTGCATATATTTCTGTAATAGATCACGAAAGGTCGAGTCAGCATCAAGACTGCGTTGCTCACATAAATAATGAAACCAGCGTGAGCCAATCTCTACATGCCCAACCTCATCTCGCTGGATAATTTCAAGGATATCGACCACTTCTTGAATACCGGCTTGCTGAAAACGGGCCATAATACCTGGAGTAACATCTAAACCTCGTGCTTCCAGCACCCTGGGAACTAGTGCCATTCTGATTAACGGATCATCGGCGGTTTTAATGGCCATTTCCCACAGGCCATCATGGGCATTAAAACTGCCATAGTCATATCCAATACTTTTAAGATAATCACGCAAAAGCGTGAAATGGTAGGCCTCTTCATCCGCCACACGTAACCAGTCTGCATAGTATTGTTGGGGCAATCCTCGAAAACGATACACCGCATCCCAGCCCAGGTTAATTGCATTAAATTCAATATGACAAAGTGCATGAACCAAAGCCGCAATTCCTTCATCGGTATGCATGCTACGTTTAGGTAGTTTTTTGGGTGTGACCAATTTTGGTAATGTAGGCCGACCCGGCTCACCAATTGGCTGTACCGGTGAGTCTGCTAAAACACACTGACCATCTCTCCATGACTGTGCCAATGACTGAGTCATCGCAACTTTTCGGTCTGGATTATTCTCATCCAGACAGGCTTTAGCCTGGGCATATAAATCAATATTTTTCGAAGTTGTCTCTGACATGTCGATAGTTAATCAAAATTAGTTAGGTGAGAATTGAGGCTTCTGAAGTTTTGATCGCAATAACCAGATCCATGACATTGGTGCCGGTAATACCAGTATTAATTAAACTTCCTGTTTCTTCCAGGTAGCTACCTGCGTCAGCATTCTTAATATAGTAACGACTATCCAGCCCCAGTTCAGTTCCTTTCCGGATTGTCGAGCCATCAACAATCGCCCCTGCATCCTGTGTTGGGCCGTCGGTACCATCCGTGCCTACGGCCATTAGGCTAACATTATTACTACCAGCAAGTACCTGTGCCGCTATCAAGGCAAGATGTTGATTACGCCCGCCACGCCCAGGTTGTGAAGGCAGTATCATTGTCGTTTCTCCGCCCCAGATATGAACTCCCTCTTCGGCTTCTTCTAATAAAAACTGTGCGATTCGTTTGCCCTGCTGCTCTGCATTACCTGATATTTCCTTATGAATAAATGCAGGTAACTTATTTTCTCTTGCTTTTGCTGCTGCGCTTTCACAGGCCATCTGGTTATTGGCAATAACACGGTGTTCTATTGTTTTATTATTTATTTGCTTAGTACTTGCTTCACTGACACTTTGATTAACCGCCTGTTGTAATGTAATAAGCCATTCAGGTAGTGACGTTGTCTCAATTGCTGACCGTGTAACCGGTTCTACCAACATGCCAGAACCAATGGCTGAAGGATCATCTCCCGGTACGTCAGAGATAATCAAGTGTCGAATTTCTGCGACTGAAATATATGAGCGTAATCGCCCGCCTTTGATTAAAGATACAGATTGACGAATGGTATTCATTATCTGAATTTCAATACCACTACGGAGTAACCATTCATTAAGCTTTACCAGATCGTTTAATGTCATTGCGTCAGGCAAGGCCTCAACCAGAGCTGAAGTCCCACCCGAAGTCAGCACCAGTAAAGTTGCCGCTTCGGGTATCTGTTGCAAAAACTGGATGACCTGGTGTCCAGCTTGCAGGCTTCTTTCGTCGGGTACAGGATGTCCGGCTTCAAGGCAGGTGAATCCTGTTTTTTCATCAAGATGAACACAGTGTTCATCCTTACTAATCACCAGTGCTGACTGTATTTTGCTACCCAGTGATTGATAAGCTCCCATCGCCATAGCAGGAGCAGCCTTACCCGTAGCAAGCACATACACATGTTCCGCACTTAGCGATTCTTTGGCTAACTCTCTTATCACTATCACTTCGCCATTAACATCCGCTAGTGAAGCTTCCAGAATTTTAAGTAATAACAAATGTGGGGGTGTTAGCTGCAAAATACTTACCTTTCATATAGATAGTGTAAAACCCGCAATAATTATAAATTCAAAACATAAAAAAACAATTTGATCTACCTGGCTGAACTTACTATAAATAACTGTTACAGGATCAAAGTCAGTTTTGTCGTGATTTAAATTGGCTTCCAGGATGTTTAAAGTAAACCTCACTTTAAAACAGGAGATCTCATTATGCTGCCAAAGCCCGTCTACGAAGCCCTGCCTCTTTGTTATATCGCTATCAGTATTGTTACCATTTTGTTTGCGCTTGAATCTATATCAACCGTACTATATGGCGCATTACTAGGGATTGCTGGCATCTGTATACTCGTACAAAGACGGAAGTACCGTACTTCACGTTGTGACTACCCGTTTTCATCAACACAACCACACTAACCAGAATATACTCCTAGACGACTTTAAATACCGCCGTGTTTTTCCTGACGGCGGCAGCCTTCTCTTTTCTTCCTAATTATATTAATTAAAACCGTATTAGCCTGAATAAAAATACATTCAAGAAACCAGTGACATACTGACAATTATTCTGTCGGTATACTTAACAATATTGTATAAAAAACACCCAATAATCCGTTTTTACCCTTTCCATTATTCACCTTCATAATCAATAACTTAGGATTATATTACTTAAGCAATATAATTTAACTGTTGGATAACTTTACACTTCTAAACTGTATGTCCTGACACTTATGCCATGCCATGCCTAAGTTACTGTTTCAATTAATAATATTAATACTGGCATAGCTCTTGCTCTATTAAACACACAAAGAATAATAAAATACATATCCGTAAGGGGAGGATGTGGAACTGTCGAAAAGAAGGTAGATAACTACCTCGACGACAGCCCTGGAAAAGATACGATATAACAAGTATTTATCAGGGGTGGGTATGGGGGAATACCCTGAGAAGTGTGGATCTGGGAACAAATAAAATAATGATTAATCCCGATCCACCATCTCACTTTTCTTTATCTGTTAAATCCTGGAACCTTAACCTTAGAACTTAGAAAAATCTCTAAGTTACTCGCTTACTTTTCTGATAACTGCAACGCTTTCTGTTTTGAAGCATCAGCGGACACCAGATCTTCAAAAAATGCTAGATATTCGAGCCAGTTGCGAATCGCTCCCCGATGAGAGAAAACGACAATCCCGTTTTTATCCAGTACATAGCTACTAGGAAATAACTTTGACACAGCACGATCGGGAATAACGGAGCCATCGGCAAGTTGAAAATCGACATCATTACTGGAGGAGCTACCTGAGTCGAATAACTCCATATTTTTAAATCCATTTTGATCGGCCCAGCGTCGTGATTCTTTATAATCTTCTCGAGCCTGCAAAATTACCAGAGCGACTTTTTCCCCTACCTTTTCTTCAAGCTGTTTTTGCATCCGTTCCAAAGCGGGGAATTCAATCATGCAGGAGGGGCACCATGAACCCCAGAAGTGCAGGAACACCACTTTCCCACGATAATCGGATAATTTGATACTTTTGCCTTTTACGTCTTTAAATAACAAGTCAAAAAAACGTTGTCCTCTTTTATTACCCTGCTTGGCCTGTTTGGCTTCTACTTTTGTTAAATAAGGCCCCCACAATGTGGGCCAGGCTTTTTTATCAAATACGAGTTTGTCATTAACCGCATAAGCAACACAGCGTTGTTGTGTATATTCCTGACAGGTTTCAATTGCGGTTGCTTCAGCGACTTCGGCTGATTCGAGTCCTTCCTGCCAGGCCCAGGCTCCTCCTGGTCCAACAGCGAAAGCCTTATGTTCGTCGGCATACAAATAGGATACATAGCTATCCCGTGCACGTTTTCCAACATGGGGAATACCATCGGGATCATTGAGTTCATTAGAGAAAACAGCAGGTGAAACAAGGGTGAGCCAACTCAGAAACAAACAAGCCCCAATCCATCTGGGGCTTGTTACTACTGCATTAGAACTTGTTGATTTATAAAACATCTTTTTTAGATTATAAACCTCTTAATCAACGTCTTCCCAACCTGTCAACATGGCTTTGATATGAGAAGTTGCTGTATGACCTGCTGTTGCCAGATACACATGAGCAATAAGGAAAATCAGCATCATGAAAGCGGCAGCAACATGGAAAAAAGCAACCCATTCCAGACTTAACCAGCCAACACCCCAGTCATTCCATGAACTATAGAAGAGGTAGAACCAGCCAGTTGTCCAGATCAAAGGATTAATAATAACCAGTACAAACAGGTAAGCCAGACGTTGTAGAGGATTATGCTTACTTACGGTAGTTTGTTTAAAAGGATGTGGTGCATCAGTAAAGATACCCGTCAGGTAAAACTTGAGCATGGCATCCACTTTTTCCATCGTGGGAATATACTGTTTCCACTCTCCGGTTGTTAAATGCCAGAACACGGCAAATACCCATAAACCAACCAGTGTCCAGGCTGCGGTGGTGTGGAAATCCACAGCCGCTTCATAACCAAAGAAGTTATAAGTGCCATGTACTTCAAAACCGGTTAGCATCAGGAACATGATGAGTGCAGCCTGAGACCAATGCCAGAACCGTTCAAAACGTTTGAATATATAGATTCTTTCAGCCATTGCCTTAACCTCTCTTGCTCATGATGATACGAATGCCGCCGTGGACCAATACACCGATTAATGTAAGCAGGGCTACTAAGAAACCCAACTTATCGAGGATTGGCGTGTTATTACGACCAGGCATATAGATGTCCTTAATTGCTGCTAGACGACCATCTTCCTTATGACACTGATGACATTCCAGTGCATCTTCCTTAGGTGCAACCATGTGTGTAATGGGCCAGCTCATTTCAGTATTTACAAACTCCATTTTGCCGCTGTACTCAACACCCATGGCTTTCATTCCAAAGGCCATTGATTTATCCCAGTCATAATTACCCCAGAAAGCTGAATCATCTTTACCGGCTGTGTGGAACACACCCAGGGTTTCATTACCGAGATCATAAGGTTGTTTACCGCGGAACACTTTAACCGGCCAGATACGTGCATCAGGATCTTTTGCATCACCCTGGAAGTCGTTGATCTTAACTAAACTGCGATCTTCAACTTTTTCACCGAATAAAGTGAACTTGACCGTACCGTTAAACCAGACATATTCAGGAATAACATAACGTTCGTAAGTAAAGTTACCTTTCTTACTATCGTATAAGTCACGACCTGTACTGCCTTTAATACGTATACGCTTACCGTTTTCATCCAGCTTACCGGCTGTTGACCAGTCCCAGGTCATCTTTGTTTCCAGAGGACCGCGAGCAAAGGCTGGAATATGGCAAGTCTGACAGGCAAGCTTATCCGTATGTTCGTTCAGCTTGGGAGATGAAGTCTCCTTATGTGGAGTATCACTGTGACAGGCCTGACAGGTGGAAGGATTACGATCACCTTTTGAACCACGAATCAACGCCCCTTCCGAATCTGATGCTGTTGGTGCATAACGACTACCAGAAACTTCATGTGAATCACTCAAATGACATTTGCCACAGGTGAAGTTCAAGCCATCGGCATCCATGTGAACATCAAGATAACGCTTTGGATTATCCAGTGAGCTATCCAGGTCACCATGTTTAACCGCATTACCACCACCACCATAAAAGTGACAACTACCGCAGGTTTTGCGGCTGGTTTTACCAACATTCAGTGCAACTTCTTTCAGATCAGTCGCTGGACGGAACTTGCCTGAGTGTGGAGGCCATTCCATTGACTTATAGTTTGGATGTCCTGATAAACCCGGAATTTTTTTGTACTTACCAGTTGTATCATGACAAACAACGCAATCGACATTTTCTTCAGCTGCAAAGTTAAAGTTATCATCCTTCCAGCCATAACCAACGTGGCAGGCACTACAGAAAGTCTGATTGGACTCTACAGAAGTACAGAAGTTGTTAATCACATTCTTTTTACCAAGCTTCTGTTTGGTAACTGGGTTGAGATATTCCCATGTCCAGTGTTTGGTACTGTGTACCTGCTTGGCCGCTTCAGTATGACATTCAAGACAGGCCCTGGTAACTTCTGGGCCTGTCTTAAAATCTTTCTGTAATTCTTTAAATTTGGAATGATCCGCAGTTGAATCTTTTACTTTCTTTGCTTTCATCCCGTCTGATTTGGCTTCGACGACTTTTTCAGTCGCTTTGGCCGCATCAGCGGGCGTGGTACTGGCGAAAGCATGCGTACTTAACATACTTAGTGCCAGTCCCAATCCTAAAATTATCATGGATCTAATGATTTGCATGATCCTCTCCTCAAATCGAGTTAAAACTTGTTTTACGGGTGGTAATTTGTAAGTACTGGCGGGGGGTTGCCCCGCCAGGAAATCGGATATCAGCAACCACCGACTTCCTTACTACCACCGCCACCACCACCAGGTCTTGTTTTGATCAGTGGTGGAGCAGGCTTGTCAGGATCAAAGTTAATGAACTCCATTTGATCGTCGGCAACATGTCCCATGATTTCACCTACTTTAGTACCAAACATGCGCCCCATTAGGCCCGCATTCATCATACCGATATACGTTTTACCATTGTCTTTCTTATATATCGTAATTGAGCAAGGCATCAAAATAGACAGAATACGAGTGGCGTCATCTTTCAGCATTGGAGCTGAGTATTTTGTACTGCAAGCCTCAACCAGTAACACGGGTAAGACATTACCGCCTGCGGCGGCAACGGCTTTAGATGGATCGCGCAAACCGGACAGTTTCCAGCCCTTATCTCCCATACCTTGAATATTCCGTTGAATTCGGGCAGCCGTTTCCTCGACACCGAACGGACTCTCATGTTCATGAAACATGAATTGCCCTGCAAACAGGAATGCCATGACTCCTATAAAAACAATACCGACGATAAAACCTGTAATTATCTTGCCCATGATCATCTCCAAAAAGTTTATGGGATTATTAGAATACTCTTATATATAAATCTAGTAATGTACTGGATAGTATTCAAGGAATACGGTCGCACAAAATACGGATTAACTTGATTCAGATCAACCAAAGAAGGTCTAAAAACTGAATATAAGGCACAAATTTTGAATAATTTTACATGAATATGGAAACAACAAACAGCTTCCATATTTATGCTTTATTTTCAGTTACTTACACTGACACTTAAAAATTCTGAAGTTTGATGATGACCTCCGCCATTTGCCTGACTCCAGTCACTATCTAGCTCAAACCACGAGCAATATCGACTTTAATATCATCAATATCTTCAAGCCCAACCGCAATCCGGATCAGGCCATCTGATATGCCCGCTTCGGCTCGTTCTTCATCGGTCAAACGACCATGGGTCGTTGTTGCCGGGTGTGTGATGGTTGTTTTAGCATCTCCCAGGTTGGCTGTAATCGACAGCATCCGCGTAGAATCAATCACCTTCCAGGCTCCGGTCTGTCCGCCAGCAACCTCAAAAGATAGCACTCCACCAAAATCTGCCTGCTGAGATTTCGCCAGTGCATGCTGGGGATGGGACTCCAGCCCCGGATAATAAACACGGGTCACGTTGTCATGAGATTCCAGGAATTGCGCCAGTTCCAGTGCATTCTGGCTATGAGCCTGCATCCGTAGCTTTAAAGTCTCTAGTCCTTTTAGAAATACCCAGGCATTAAATGGACTCATGGTTGGTCCTGCTGTACGCAGAAAACCATAGACTTTTTCCCCTACCAGCTCTTTATTTCCTACCACCGCACCACCAATACAGCGCCCCTGGCCATCAATATATTTAGTTGCAGAATGTATCACTACATCAGCCCCCAGCTTCAAAGGCTGTTGCAAAGCTGGCGTACACAGACAGTTATCCACTACCAGTAAGCAACCATGTTCATGCGCAATATCGGCCAGCGCCTGAATGTCAGCAACTTCTGTTAATGGATTTGAAGGGCTCTCCAGGAACAACAATCGTGTGTTGGGCTTAATAGCCGCGCGCCATGCATCCAGATCAATCAGTGGCACATAGCTGGTTTCGACACCAAAAGGAGCCATGTACTTATTAAATAGAATAACGCTAGTTCCAAAAATGGCGTTCGATGAAACAATATGATCGCCCGCTTGCAATAAGCCCATGCAGGTACTCAGGATAGCGGCCATCCCGGAAGACGTCGCAACACAGGATTCGCCTGCTTCCATTTTTGCTAAGCGTTGTTCAAAAGTACGCACTGTTGGATTGGTAAAGCGTGAATATATATTACCCGGGTCATCACCTTTAAATCGTGCAGCCGCCTGTGCAGCTGACTCAAACACATAGCTTGATGTTGGGAAAATAGGTTCGGCATGTTCGCACTCTGCGGTACGCTGTTGGCCAGCCCGTACACCTAAAGTTGCCAAAGACCAGTCGACTTCATCATTCATGTCTGCATCCTCTATACACCAGAATTCTCAATACACGGGCCAAAAAAAAACCCGCTTCCGTTATTACGCTAAAGCAGGTCATCTCGCTTTAGCCGTATTTATACTGCGCCCGCAAGCTGATCTTCAAATCGGCGCAAATTGAGATTAGGTGCTTCGCTGTTTTTTGTCAATATCTAATTTTTAACTAAGAATTATTATGGATATCCATCACTTCATTATCTTCATCCGATGCTTCACGCACATCATCATTTCGTAGAGCTTCAATCTTATTTAGATAAGCCTGATCAATATCACCCGTCACATACACCCCATTAAATACGGAAGTATCAAACTCAGAAATACCCTCGGCCTTTTTCATGACTGATTCAACCAGATCATCCAGGTCCTGATAGACGAGCCAGTCAGCACCAATCGCTTCAGCAATCTCAACATCGTTGCGACCATGCCCAATTAATTCTTTTGCCGCCGGCATATCAATACCATATACATTTGGGAAACGTACAGGTGGTGCCGCTGATGCAAAGTAAACTTTATTTGCGCCACAATCACGAGCCATCTGGATAATTTGTTTAGAAGTGGTACCCCGAACAATTGAATCATCGACGAGTAATACGTTTTTACCACGAAACTCCAGTTCAATTGGATTTAATTTCTGCCGAACAGATTTTTTCCGTTCCTTTTGTCCAGGCATAATAAAGGTACGACCAATATAGCGATTCTTTATAAAACCTTCGCTATATTTCACTCCCAGAACATAGGATAACTGCAATGCGGCAGTACGACTGGTATCTGGAATAGGCAGTACCACATCAATATCATGGTCCGGTTTAATGCGCATAATTTTATTAGCCAGATACTCACCCATACGCAGCCTGGCTTTGTAGACAGAAATGCCATCTATAATAGAGTCAGGGCGAGCAAAATAAACATGCTCAAAAATACAGGGGCTCAGTTGAGGGTTATCTACGCACTGTTGAGTATGGAGTTCACCTTCCATATCAATATAAATGGCCTCTCCTGGAGCTACATCACGCAACAATTCATATCCTAAAGCATCAATCGCGACACTCTCGGAAGCAACAACATATTCATTGCCTTCGCTACCCTTGCGTACTCCAATAGCCAATGGACGAATACCATGAGGGTCACGAAATGCCAGAATGCCACGACCGGTAATCAGACTTACAACAGCATAAGCACCCCGACAACGACGGTGTAATTTTTTTACAGCTGCAAAAATATCATTAGCTGACAATTCAAGCTTACTGGCTTTATCCAGTTCATGAGCAAGAACATTTAGTAGAATTTCTGAATCTGAATCAGTATTAATATGTCGACGATCCTGAACAAACAGTTCCTGTTTGAGATCACTGGCATTAGTTAGATTGCCATTGTGAGCCAGGGCAATGCCGAACGGTGAGTTTACATAAAAGGGCTGCGCTTCGGCTGAAGTAAAACAACCAGCCGTGGGATAACGTACATGACCGATCCCAATATTCCCCTGTAGTCGTAACATATGTCGGGTATGGAATACATCACGTACCAGGCCATTGGCCTTACGCATGTTCATACGATCCTGATCACAGGTAATGATACCGGCTGCATCCTGCCCACGGTGTTGTAATACAGTCAGGCCATCATATAGAGCCTGATTGACCGGGCTATGCGAAACAATACCAATGATCCCACACATAATTATTACCTCAGGTAATGATTCAAATGCAAATATAGTTTATGAAACAGGCTAACGTCGCAACAAAGCCCATACACTAAAAATTAAAATTCCCTACCACTGTATTGGGCAGGAAATCCTGCATCCACACAGCAATGGCCTGAAAGCGGAAAAGTAAGGCTGAATCCTGCCACCAGGCTTCCTTCGGCATATTGGTCAACCCTGACAATAATACCAGTACTGAAACCAGTACAGCACCACGTAAAAAACCAAAAATTACACCAAGGAAACGATCTGTCCCGGTTAAGCCAGTGCGTTGCACTAAGCGTGAAGCAAAAAAGTTTATCATTGTCGATACAATTAATGTCATCACGAATAAAATGATAAATGCTGTAATTAACCGAAATGAGGGATCCTCGATACTGGATTTCAGCATTTCAGAAAAACCACCCGTAAAGGTGAGTGAAATCCAGAATGACATAACCCAGCCCGCCAGCGATAGAGCTTCACGGACAAAACCACGTAACAAACTAATAAACGAGGATATTAATAATACCCCCAGAATTGCATAATCCACCCCAATCATTGATCTACCTTCTTCCTCATAGAGTAACTATCGTTTTTCAATCTAATTATTATGGATGTTTAACTAACAAGCTTTTAATTTTATGTTTATCCTGAAGCTCTTTTAACGATTTTTCTGCCTGCTGACGTTTTACAAAAGGCCCAACACGTACCCTGTAGGTGGATTGCCCCCTGGCTTCAATTTTTTCAACAAAGGTTTTAAAGCCTTTCTTTCGCAACTTGTCTCGAAAATTAATGGCATTTTTTTGACTGGAAAAACTACCCACCTGTACTGCCCATGCCAGTGTCAGTTTCGGAGTCGGCGTTGGAGCCACAGTCGGGGCTTGAGTTGTTTTTATCTTAGGCGCGGCCTTTGTTGCTTCAGGTGATCTGGTTATTATTTTCGGCGACGTTTGAGGTTTAACCAGTTTTGTTTCTGCTGTAGCTTTTTGAGTTACTGCTGGTCCTTCACTTGAGTGTTCATCAACCGGAATACGCAAAGGAGCCGTATCTGCAGGTCTGGTTGGTTGCTTGATTTCAATTTGACGAATATCTTTAATACGATCTGGCTTAACAGGAATACTGTCTGTATTTTTCAAGAAATCATCATCTTTCTCACCATTCAGGATCATAGGAATAAAAATGACGGCTAATGCAACCAGAACAATGGCGCCGACTAGGCGCTGTTTCAGCGGTGCTTGCTCAGACACAGATAATTCCTCGGAATAATAAGGTAAAATAAAGTGGCATTATATTATTTGGTCTGCTTGTTGTGCCAGTTTCATGACCTCAGAAACTGTATAAAAAGAACCAAAAACCACAATTCGGTCAGTTTCCAGCGCTAATTTCTCGATAGCCTTTTTGGCCTCACTGATTGTCTCATAAACATGGATATAACTGGGTTTGATTCCCAGATTTTCTACCAAAAGTTCCAGATCAACGACACTGGCTGAACGTGATGTCGGTAAGGGCACAATATGCCATTCATCAATATATTTGCAAATTTCAGCCAGGGCTGTCGCTATATCCTTATCTGCCAGCATTCCAACCAGACCCAATGTTCGTCCGTTGTGTGTTTCCCTTGTGAGATTCTGTGCCAGCTTTTGTAGTCCATCGGGATTATGTGCAACATCAACTATCCAGTCGGGATTATGACTTAACTTCTGGTAACGACCGGCCAATTGGGCATTTTTCAGTCCAGTTTCCAAACCCCGCTCAGTCACTGGCAATTCAGACTGTAATAGTTGAACGACCATGATGACCCCTGCGGCATTCTGGTATTGATGCTGTCCAGACAAGGTCAATAATGGCAAGATCCGATTTGTGCTATTTGTTTGCCAATACCACTGATTTTCATCAAGCTGATAGTGGTACTCTTTTTCTATCTGATGTAGAGATGCCCCCAGTTGCTGCGCGTGCTGTAAAATAGATTCAGGAATATCTGGCTCACTACATACAGCAGATTTTCCTGCACGCAAAATGCCGGCTTTCTCATAACCAATTGATTCCCGGTCATGACCTAACCAGCTGGTATGATCCAGGCTAATCGATGTTATTAACGCAATATCGGCATCGATAATATTGACCGCATCCAGTCTCCCGCCCAGCCCCACTTCAAGTAACACGACATCTGGCTGCTGTTGCATAAATATATCCAACGCCGCCAGGGTTCCAAATTCAAAATAAGTTAATGAAATTTCGGCACGAGCAGTATCAACTCGTTGAAATGCGGTAACGATCTCATCATCACTAACAGACACGCCATTAAGACGAATACGTTCGTTGTAATGTAATAAATGGGGGGAAGTATAAGAAGCCGTAGTATAACCACAGGCAAGATAGATCGATTCAAGCAGCCGTATACTGGAACCTTTGCCATTGGTACCTGCTACCGTAATAACTGGACAGGTAAAACGTTGTGAATGTAGTCTTTCAAATACCTCAGCAACCCTAACTAATCCAAGCTCTATTTCATTGGGGTGCAGGGTTTCCTGCCAGCTAAGCCATCCCTCTAATGTTTCAAAGCGTGGCTTATTCAACTCTAAATCGTTAGCCGAATATTGCCGTTGAATATTTCGAACTACAGCAAACAGGCTTGTCCACTAAGCGGCAGACTTATGCGTCAATATTGATAAAACGTTTGCTAACTTGTCACGCAGATCACGGCGATCAATGATCATGTCTATCGCCCCATGCTCGAGCAGGAATTCACTACGTTGAAAACCTTCAGGTAAAGTTTCACGAACCGTCTGTTCAATAACACGTGGACCAGCAAAACCAATCAGTGCATTGGGTTCAGCCACATTAAGATCACCCAACATCGCCAGGCTGGCAGATACACCACCCATAGTAGGATCAGTCAGGACAGAGATAAACGGAACACCTCGTTTACTCATCTTTGCCAATACAGCACTGGTTTTTGCCATTTGCATTAAAGAAAATAGAGCTTCCTGCATACGTGCACCGCCACTTGCAGAAAAACAAACTAATGGAATATTTTCTTCCAGGCAAATATTGGCAGCGCGAACAAATCGTTCACCGACAACAGAGCCCATTGAACCGCCCATAAATTTGAATTCAAATGCGGTTGCAACCAGAGGCATACCTTTAAGTTTGCCTTTCATCGCAATCAAAGCATCATGTTCACCCGTAGCCTTTTGTGCCTGCGTAATACGATCTTTATATTTTTTTATATCTTTGAATTTCAGTGCATCAACGGGTTTAAGGTTGGCTGCAATTTCCTCGCGTTCATCTTCATCGAGAAATCTTTCCAAACGTACTCTCGCACCAATACGCATATGATGATCACACTTGGGGCAAACATCCAGGTTACGTTCCATTTCAGCCCGGTATAACACAGCACCACAGGCATTACATTTTGCCCATAAGCCTTCAGGAACACTCTTTTTAGTGCCGCCTTCAGTACGGATACGTGATGGTAATAATTTACTAAACCAGTTCATTTTAATAATCCTGAATATTGATTTTTAAACGGCATCAATAGCCTGACGCATTTCACTCAATAAACTGCTGACGGCCTCATTTATATTATCGACCGAATCAACATTTTCCTCAATTTTTCGTACTAAGGCACTGCCAACAACCACGGCATCTGCCACACTGGCAATAGCTGCCGCAGATGCTGCATCCTTAATACCAAATCCAACGCCAACAGGTAAATCACTTGCTTTACGAATTAACGAAACCCGTTCACTCACCTCAGCCGTGTCTAAATTTCCAGCTCCGGTTACACCCTTAAGCGAGACATAATAGATAAACCCGCTCGCAGATTTTGTGATGGTTTGAATACGACTTTCATCCGTTGTCGGGGCAATCAGAAAAATCATATCGAGCTGCTGCGCGCTTAATTCATCTACCAGATCTTTGGCTTCTTCCGGTGGGATATCGACAATCAGCACGCCATCGACACCGGCGGCTGATGCTTCTGTTGCAAACTTTTTATATTGTTTAACTTCAACAGGGTTTAAGTAACCCATTAATACTACGGGTGTTTCGTTATCTTTTTTTCGGAATGTACTAACCATCTCAAGCACATCATCGAGTGTTACATTATGTAATAGCGCACGTTCCATGGCTTTCTGTATCACGGGACCTTCTGCCATGGGATCAGAAAAAGGGACGCCCAGTTCGATGATATTCGCACCCGCATTTACCATTGCATGCATTAATGAAACCGTTGTATCTGGCTTCGGATCACCCGCCGTTACATAAGGAATCAGTGCTTTACGTCCAGATTGTTTTAAGGAATCAAAACAGGCAGCTAAACGGCTCATAAAGTAATCCCCTCATGATTCGCTACGGTATGGATATCCTTGTCGCCACGACCAGACAGGTTAACAATAATAATTTTATCTTTATTCATCGTCGGTGCCAGTTTAGCGGCATAAGCTAAGGCATGACTTGATTCTAGTGCAGGAATAATTCCTTCAATACGGGTGAGATCATGGAAAGCCTGCAAGGCTTCATTATCATTAATGGCCACGTATTCGGCACGTCCACTATCTTTTAACCAGGCATGTTCAGGTCCCACTCCGGGGTAGTCCAATCCTGCTGAAATGGAATGTGTATGCACAATCTGCCCATGAGCATCTTCCATCAGATAAGTACGGTTACCGTGTAATACTCCGGGTTGACCTGCACATAATGGTGCTGCATGTCGACCTGTTTCTAAACCATCACCAGCGGCTTCTACACCGTATATAGTTACATCGGTATCTTCTATAAAAGGATAGAACAATCCAATTGCATTTGAACCACCACCAACACAGGCTACTAGTGCATCAGGTAAGCGGCCTTCATGTTCCATAATCTGTTCTTTCGCTTCACGACCAATGATGGTTTGAAAATCTCTAACCATTGCAGGATAAGGGTGCGGACCAGCAACCGTACCAATAATGTAGAAGGTGTTGTCAATATTGGTCACCCAGTCACGCATGGCTTCGTTCAATGCATCTTTAAGGGTCCTGGAACCTGATTCAACCGGAACAACTTTTGCGCCTAACAACTTCATACGAAAAACATTCATCGCCTGACGTTGAATATCTTCTGCACCCATATAAACAACACACTCAAGACCAAGACGTGCTGCTACCGTTGCACT
>JAPHRJ010000005.1 GCA_026196045.1 Gammaproteobacteria bacterium | reverse complement strand
AAGGGATTGTGCTTGTGCTTTGCAGCATTGCTTACAATTAGCGTTAATTGTGCAATCATATTTTTAAGGTCATGAACGATGTATGTAGAAAGGCGGTTAAAATCATCAAATCGGCGAGCCTCTGATAATGCCTGAGCAGCCTCCTGCAAGGCTAAATAACTGGTCGCCTGTCGACATGCAATTTTGAGCAAATCAATATCTTCCCAGTTAAAATTCTGTCGTCGTGATGGTGCGTGTGAAAGAATGACAAAACCAAGAATTTGTTCATTTAAAAGCAACGGCATCGCCAACCATGCATTTGGCATTAAACGAAGCCATGTTGGGATAGAAAATACACCTCGGCTTTTATACATACCTGGATTACGTTCTACTTCGTCGAGATTAATAACCCAATCCTGTTCCTGCATAAATTTAATAAAATCTGTATCATTTGGTTCGGAATTATAAACTGCTGGCATGTTCCAGCGTGCTACAGGGATAAACTTATTCCCATCACGTTTCATCCATAACATACCGCCTGGACTTTCCATGATCTGCGCAATAGCCATAATTGTTCTGGTTTGCAAAGGTATCGATTCATCAAATGACGACAGGACATAAATAAACCGTAACCACTCATCTCTATAATCATATTTATAATGAAAAAAGTGTTTATTAATAAATACTCTAAGCTTGGAACGTAGTGTTTCAGAAAATAATAGTAGTGCCAGAATGGCAATGGCGCCAAACATAAATAATGTTTGTCCAACCACACCCCAACCACCGCCATGATTTCGGACATAATATCCACCCAACCCCATAACAAGCAGGTATATTCCTCCACCTAGCAGAGTAGTTGTATGAAAAACAACATGTCTGGATATAAAAATACCCGAAGACCATTCTATATGCCTTGATATTGCAATTCCGATCACAGGAACCATCAAGGCATTAATCAAGCCTCTAGATTGCCATAGTGTCAAATCAATCCTTTGAAATAACATGGCATCTGAATATAAATAAAAATCATAGGCAAAAATCCCACCCACGCCAAGACAGAAGAATTTAATAGCCCATTTACTTTCCTCAGATGAATTACGTAATAGCTGTTCAAGCAATACAAGTACTAGTACGGATTGAGCAAGATAACCTGCATAGGCTAGATTGAAATCATTTAAAACTGGCTGTAATACCTGGAAATAAAACTGGTCCAGTAATACAGAAAACATGAGTCCAGCCACGACATAGACACCTATCTTACTATAACGAATAAGATTAGCTGTTTTATCTGTAGAGACCGCATGGCTCAGAGTTAATAACAGGAAAAATATCCAGGCAGAATTTCGAACAACCTCAAGAAAATAATAACTTAAAACAACTGTATCATTACTTGACTGAAAGACAGCTGAAAAACCCCAGAAAACTGTCGAGGTTACAGCAATAATTAGAGAGTTACGGGAAGGCTTATCCTGACGCTTATCTGTCAGCAAGACCCCAAGAAGAATTAAGAAAAATATTGCTGCAATACTGTAGCTAATGATTCCAATAATCATATTAAATAACACATATTCTCAGCATAAGGGAGTATTATTAATCTGATAGCTAACTACCAATTAAATTAAAATACTTTTCATAAACAGGAGTCCAGATGCCAGAAGTATCGATAATCCCAGTACATTATCCTTTTTAGACTTCCAGTGATTAATTATCATTTCACAACCATAAAATAGAATTACAGATTTAACGACAACTGAGCCAATTAACATGTTGTCCATACTATTTTTTTGTATTATACCCGCAACAAGAACAAGTATAACCATAAGGTAATCGAAGGGTGTTACTGAAAAACTGACCTGTCTGGCGTAACGTGCCACAACAAATATAATAAAGGCTAACAACATAAAGAATATTGTTTCAAAATAAAACAACATTCCAGCGTTAGCATCACCCTGTTTTTCAAACAAGTACACAAGCAATACTATTGCCGCATACACGCCTACTTTTTTAAAATAAACTGATAATACAGAATTATGAAGAAATAAAGATAATAATAACAATACTGCAATAATAAGAGACTCTACTCCGAAATCATTAGTTATATCTGTTATTAGTATAGCAACAACAATAAAGTACAGTGGAATAGAATATTTCAATAAAACCAATATCCCATCAGTTAACAGGGAGTGGTGACGCAACTCATTTATTTTTTGAGTTAAAAATGAAGACGTACTACTGGTAGACAAAGCATGCCAGCCAGTTTTTTCTGCATAGAGTAACGTTCCAAACAAAAGTATTATCGCCAGGAAGTAGACTGACAATATTAGAAAGTCTGATTCATATTTAAGGAATACAGCGCTGACAACAAAAAATATCTGAATAGAATAAATAATGACAACAGACTGGTAATGATCAAACCTTAATTCTAAAAGACGGTGATGAATATGGTTTTTACTTGCTCTGAACCAGTTCATGCCATGATAAATACGCTGCGCAAAGACAGCTAAAATATCAATAACCGGTAACCCCAAAATCAGAGCAGGCAAGGCCATTGAGACTGCGGTATGTACTTGTTGGGTTAACTGAATAGTCAAAACAGCAAGTGTAAACCCAAGAAACTGACTACCGGCATCACCCATAAATATCTGTGCGGGATGATTATTAAACCGCATAAAGCCTAATATCCCACCAATGATTGCCATAGTAAAAACAACCACTTCCAAACCATCTACTATATAGGCTAAATATCCAATGCATATCAGGCTTATCAGTGACTCTCCGCCAGCTAAACCATCAAGTCCATCAGAATGATTAATTGCATTAACCATCCCGATAATGGCAAAGAATGTAAATATTTTACCTATTGCTGGTTCAATCGCCACATCAACAAATGGCAATTTCTCAACCCATAAATCACCGACATATACCATAATTCCAACAGCAACAAACTGGCCAATAAACTTAACATAGTGACCCAGCTCAAAGCTGTCATCGAGAGCCCCGAATATAAATAACACCATCGATGCCGCCAGGTAACTCAACATTAAATTATCTAAAGGCAACCATATAATAATAGCCAGCAAAGTACCTAGAACTATACCTACCCCACCAACGCGAGGCGTAGGTTCTGCATGCACTTTGCGGGGATCAGGCGTGTCGACCATACCCAGGTATGGAGCAGCCTTAATCATCAATGGTATAATTAACATGCAACTGACCATTGCGGTCAGTAACACAAATAGTAAATTCAACTTACTACCCTTATTTTCAATAACATAAACAGTTTACACACAGCCTGTATCAGATTTATCCAGATATCCTTCACGCAACAGATATAAATAAACTTCCTGTGCTGCTTCCATCGGACTTAAACCAGTTGTATCTACCCTTACCTCGGGATTCTCCGGTACTTCATAGGGATCACTAATACCTGTAAATTCTGGTATTAATCCCTGCCGTGCTTTTGCATATAACCCTTTCCTGTCACGTGCCTCACACTCTTCCAAAGGTGTTGCCACATGTACTTCGATAAAAGCTCCTTTTTCCTCAATCATTTCACGTACAGCTCTTCGAGTTGCTGTATAGGGAGCAATAGGGGCGCATATTGCAACGCCCTGATTTTTTGTGATCTCACTTGCCACAAAACCAATCCGTTTAACATTTATATCTCTGTGTTCTTTAGAAAATCCAAGTTCACTTGATAAGTTGAGACGTACCACATCACCATCGAGTAACGTCACCGGCTTATTTCCAATTTCTACAAGCTTGGCATAAATAATTCTGGCTAATGTCGATTTTCCTGAACCAGACAAGCCTGTAAAAAACAATGTAAAGCCACGCCGATTTCCTGGTGGATAGACCTTACATAACTCCTGGATAACTTCAGGAAAACTGAACCAGTCGGGTATTTTTCTTCCATGGGCCAAATCAAGCTTTAATTGTTTATCTGTATACTCGACAGCTTCTTCAGTTGCATTATCAATTTTATGTTCCGGTAAGAAGACATCTTTCTTTGGAACATACTTCATACTATCAAGCTGTATAACCTCTATAGAAAGCTCATCAGCATATTTATCAATAAGATCTTTTGATTGATTTGGTTTATAAAATTTTTGCTCTGACGCTCCAAGCGAAGGTGGATACGCATGCTTTGGACCAATAATTATGTGTGAACAGCCATAATTTTGGTTAATCAATGTATGCCAAAGTGCCTCACGCGGCCCAGCCATTCTCATCGCCAATGGTAATAAAGAAAGCATGGACAGGTTATGAGGATAATACTTACGTATGGCCTGATAACAGTGTACTCGGGCGTAGTAGTGCATATCACCCGGTTTTGTCATTCCAACAGCAGGGTGCAATAAAATATGTCCCTGTATATCTTTCGCTACCTGAAGCGTTATATCACGTTGTAATCGGTGTACAGGTTTACTTGTCTGGAAAGCGACAACTCTACGCCATCCCATTTTTGAAAACAGCTCACGCATATCTCTGGGAGAATCCCAGAAGTTTTCAAATTCATAATGTACCGGTAACTGGATCCCCTCTACCTTACCTCCAATATAAACTTCGTTTACATTTTCGTACAGATATCTAACACCAGGATGTTGTTCTGATGTTGTGCCATATACCTTTTCTGCTTCATTTAACTTATCAGGTTGCCAGATATCCTCAATAGAAAGAATGGCTGGCATAAAGCCTTCACTATCTCTTAATGCTATTTTCTGTCCTGGTTCCAGTTTGCTGGCAAAGTCTGATGAAACATCAAGTACAATAGGAATTGGCCAGAGACTTCCATCACTCAACCGGTTATGTTCAACCACAGAATTGTAATCCGTCTGTGACATAAAACCGGTTAGAGGTGAGAAAGCACCATTCATTAGTAATTCAAGATCACAAGTTTGACGTTGCGTTAGTGTCACTGCTGGAAAATCATTAGATTTGACTTTGAGTTTTTCAGCAATATCAGACGCGACTAGAAGATCAACTAATTCTGTATTTTTCGCATTCATATGAATAACACTTATAATTTCTTGCCAAATGGAGCAGCTAAAGGTTCACCAACAAACAAACCTTCACCCGGCCATGCTACGCTCTTCCAGTAGGCTTCAAGCAATGTTTCACCTGCCGTATATCGCTGAACAACAATTGCCGGATTTGGAAACTTCTGTGGATGATTACATGGTTCAGTAACGGTACCATAACTTCCTGTCGCACCGGCTTCAAGCCAACGCAAGATCGACATTTGTTTACTATTAGTTAGCATCCCACCAAATGATGTTAAATGGTCAGCAATAGCGCCAGGCACAAATTTTAACGTTTTTAAGCCTTTTACAAATGCTGCACCGGTAAAATAAAACAATACATCATCTCTGTCTTTAATATAATCAGTATTAATCAACTTAAGCCTTGGGAGTTTTGCTAATCTTTTAAGCATATAATTAAAACCTGCACTTCTAACGTTCCTGTTTTTATCGCTGGTACTGACTAAATATCCAGTACCAGCAGGAAAAGTTGAATCCGACTTAATTCCTCTGTCAATCAATTGTCTTGCATTTAAAAAGTCTGCGGCAGCCAATTGCATTGTTGGTCTTATTCCAAAATCACTATATGGTGAGCTTGAATCTGAATTAAAATACGGTGATTTTTTTGTTTTTCCGCACTTTTTTGAGCAATACTCATTTGAAAATCCAAATGTAAATGCTGATGTTACTGACATGCACTCCACTCTGTACGGAACAGTCCATGTAAGCAACTGAGCCTGAATATATGATGGTAATTGTCTATTTAAGCTTTTTTTAATCTGTTTAAATGTATGCAAAGGCAACACATTCTGGCCTGGCTCAAAACTAACATAGACAAGATTACTTAAAGGAACACCCCTGACTTTTTGGTAATATTCTCCCACCTGTATACTGATCTTATCTCTGGTATTAACAATAACTCCCAGAGTAGAAGCTGAAACATCTGCATAGGAAACAGATATCTCTAAAGTCATCAGTATCAATATTCCCGTAATAACCTGAAATACTTGCATGATCAAAGGTTAGTTATCTTTTCAATCTTTGCGACTAATGACTCCCACTTCTCTTCAAATGTGCATTTTATAGAGCAGTCATCAAATAAAACCGGAATAGAGATAGAACCAAGTGTATTATCGATAAAATTAATTATGTTGGAGTTCTTGTCAATTTTATCCAGATTCACATCAAAAAACAGTATATCCGCACTGGTTCCTGATATGTCATTACTGATATCTCGGTTTATTTGTTCTAAGTATAAAACCTCATAGGTAACACTATCATATTCTTGAACAGGATTATTTTCGTAAATGTCACTATTCGTCAGGACAATTAAATGTATTTTTTTTTTATTCTGTCGTTCTGTGTATTTATTTCAGTTTCTACTTTTTCCAGATTTTCGCCAAATTGCGGGAAAATTCCTCCATGATGTTTATCGCGAATAACATCCTCTATTAATGACTTTGTAATAGCTGATAATTGTTCAGCATAACCATACACAAGAGCAGTATCACACAATGTATTGATTAAACGTGGTATACCTCCACTGTAGCGCCAGATAAGTTCGCAGGACTCATCATCAAAAATATCATGGTCTGCCCCTGATAGTTTCAATCTATATAAAATATAAGCCTTTGTTTCATCAACCTGTAATGGTTCCAGATGAAAATCTACGGACACTCGTTGTGCAAATTGACGCAGATCTCGTCGTTGTAATGTATCTCGTAGTTCTGGTTGCCCTACTAGAATTAGCTGTAGTACTTGATCCTTATCCGCATTTATATTGGACAGCATTCGCAATTCTTCAAGCGTCGCCGGAGTCAGGTTTTGTGCTTCGTCAATAATTAAAACTGTACGTTTGGATTTAGCATACTGATCAATTACGTAATTCAAAAAACCATCATAAAGTGTAACCTTGTCTTTGCCCTTATATTCCAGGTTGAAAGCCATTGAAACCCATTCCAGCAACTCACCAAAGGACTGATGCGAATTACTTATCAAGCCAACTGAAACACTATCGTCTATCTCACTTAACAGTTTACGAATAATGGTTGTCTTTCCTGCACCGACTTCTCCAGTAACTACAGAGATCCCAACCTGATTCATTAAACCATATTGCAACATGGTTAATGCCATATGATGCTTTTTACTTGGGTATAAAAAACCCGGATCAGGCAGTAAGCTAAAGGGCTTTTCTGAAAGACCGTAGAATGATTCGTACATAAGCTATACCAGACCAGTCATCATATTCAATATGAGTCTTGCTGATCGCTATCAGATTTATTGAGTACAGTCCCAATGATATTAGTATCTTTCAATATACCCTTAACTGTTAGTAAGTCTTCTTTACTTGTTTTCCCTTCCTCGATCACTAACAAAACTGTGTCAACGTAAGGTGAAAATGCAAGGGCGTCATCTGTCGATAACAAGGGAGGCAGATCAAATATAATCAATCTTGATGGGTAGCGATTTTTTAATTCATTTACAAGAGACACCATCTTGGGTGATGACAACATTTCAGATGAATTATAAATCGGCTCTTTACCTGGAAGAATAACCAAACGTTCCAGACCAGGTGTAAATAGTATCTCCTGAACTGGTACATCATTTGCCAGAAAATCATTAATTCCTTTGTCTGGCTCATATTCAAAATAGGTATGAATACTTGGGCGACGCAAATCAAAATCAACCAGTAGTACCGTCTGGTTAACTTCCATAGCCAATGCCATCGCCAGGTTAATAGCAACCAGTGATTTTCCTTCACCGGGCTGAGCGCTGGTGACCGCCAGTGAATTCCAGCCATTAGCTCGCATTTTTTGCAGAATTTGGGTACGCAATAATTTAAATGCATCGCGTTTGTAGTCATGTTCGACATTAGAAACCAGACGATTTCTCTTCAAAACATCATTAGAAACATCTATGATTTTAGTTTGAGTGTAAGTTATATTTTCAGGAGAACTCGGCACTGTTCTAGATACCGAAGAATCAGAACTTACTGGCTCTGTAACACCTTCTCTTTCTTTGCGAGCACGATCGATTGCTTTCTTAATACGTTCCATTATCAGATACCACAGCTATATATAATAAACAAAATTAAACACCCAGCTTTCTAAGAATGATGAACCATAAAACATCCAGGGGTTTATACAGGTAGTTAACCGCTACTAACGCCACGATAAAACCAACAACTGTAATAATTAAATACTTGAACCTTGGTATAACAGCCTGAGACTCAATAATCTCAGAATCTGTTGATATATACGGGATTGTTGCCAGAGGTGTCATACCAAATATCCCTTCTATCGATTTAATGCCACGAATACTATCATCAACACTTTCCATAATGGCGACTGTTCCCAGTCCAATACCAAACGCCAGGATCACACCCAACAGGACAATCATGACACGGTTAGGGCTAGTAGGTATTTCTGGTAATAAGGGTGGCTCAATCAGAGTGAAGCGCTCACCCTTACGTTCTTTTTCAAGTTCTTCAGCAATTTGTGCTTCCATTTGCTTGGCCTTTACTTCCTGATATTTGGCCACAGTATTTTCATAATCACGTGTAATGCCGCGGTAATTCTGCTCTATTTTGGGTGAATTAGTAATCCGCTGTTCATAGTCATCAAGCCGTTTTTTAACCGTCTGTTTTTTAGTGTGTAGTGATCTTAATTCCGTATCAGCCGCATCAAGTTGTGCCTTTAACTGGATATAAGCGGGATTATCAGGTTCTGTCACAGGAGCAGGTTTCACATTATCTTTAGCTAAAGAAATTTCCTGTTCCAGCCTGGTCATCGCTTGCAGCATTTCCTTCACATCCGGATGCTCTGCAGAATATTTCTCACTCAAAGCCACATATTCAGTTTTCAGTTTCTTTAGCTGTAACTGTAGTTCAGTCTTAGTGGGCTGCTTACCCAGTTCCTTTTCCAGCGCATCAATTTCCTTTTTCATTTTAAGCACATCAGGATGAGTTTCAGAATACAGCGAACTTAATGTAATGTATTCTGCCTGCAGGGTCTTCAAACGGGAATCTTTACCCATAATGCGTTGACCAGACGAAGAGTAAAGTGTGGCGTTAGGTTCTAATTGTGTTAACTGGGACTCAAGATAAATTTTTCTTTCTTTTACATCCTGCATCAGGCGATCTATTTCTATTAATTCACTTTCAGTTCGTTCCATTAATTGCATATTAAACGTAAGAAGTTCAGGTAACCTTTCAACATTACCCTCCTTAAATTCAGCCAGCTTCCCCTCAAGCTTGCTGACCTCATCACCCAAACGCCGCAATTCTTCAGAAAGAAAGAAAGATGTTTCTGCTGATTTTTCAGTACGCGTTCTTACATTCTCATTCAAAAACAGAGAAACCAGTTCATTGGCTACCTTCTGCGCTAATTCAGGATTTTTATGTTCAAATGATAGCTGTAATGCAATTGTTGCGGCACTTGGACGACCAGTACGTGGATCGACAACTTCCGCAACTAAGGGCTCCATACCGATATTGCTACGCATTTCATCCAGCACTTCTTCCCTTGTTTTTTTCTCAAGGTCATCCTGATAGAGGTTAAATTTATCAACAATACTCATCAGATTTGTTGTTGTCATGACCCGTTGGGATGTGATCTGAATACGCTGGTCAGCATAGGTGGTAATTGTAGAACGAACCAGGTCCTGTGGGATTTCCTGTTGTTCAATCAGAATCGTGGCTGATGTTCGATACATCGCCGGCAAAAGAAATGCGATCGCGATCGCAATAATGAATACAACCGAAGCGGTTACAATAAACTGTTTCTTACGACGTTTAAAAACATCCAGATATTCTCCCAGGCTTTTAATTTCTTCCTGTTCCATATTTTCTATTACTGCGTTCATCACATTACTCTTGTCGTTACTTTCACTGTATTATTTAAAAGATTCAGGCCAAACTATCTTGATATAGATGTTTTATCCCAATTATATCGAAAATTAATAGCGACCGTATTTGATTCAGGATCGAGTGCTGAGGTTTTATTTTCTACCTGGGTATAACGATACCGTCCCTCCAGCCACCATTGCCTTCCTGCTCGCCAATTGAATTTAAATTCACCGCTGTAGGTTGTCCTGTCATTATTCCTAAATGCTTCATTTGATGCTTCTCTATCTGTATAGTTTAAATCCAGATTTAATCTTAATAAGCTTGTAATTTCTCTGTTTATATTTAACCCAATACTTTCGGTAATCATTTCTGAACCCAACCCACTTGCTGAAATTGTTTGGCTGGCATCAAAATTTATTTTTGTCAGTTCAAATTTTTTCTCAGCGGTTACACTGTATACTGGACTTGATGAAGATAACGATGAAATAGTGTTCCCCGTACTTGTACAGATTAAACTTCCTAAAAAATTTATAGACCCAGTGCATACCTGATAAACATTTGTAGAATCTGTTGTACTAACACCATATCCCAGCCCCATCTTAAATGTTGTGGAAAACTGGTGCTCAAAACCAAGTTGCGCACTATTGGTCTCATTTTTTGCTTTTAACAATTCGCTTTGCGTGACAGAAAAGCCACTAAGTGGTAATAATCCTTTTTCTACTGACTCATAAGTTGAGTAACCTAATTGTATGTACGCTAGAGTTTTCTCAGTTAACTGATAAAAATATGAGCCTCCAACTTTATCATACCCATAATCAAACAATTGAGTGCCTGTATTATTGTCGTACTCACCTTCCTGATAGAGATAATCCAGTTTAATACTGGATTTCTCATCAACACGCCAGGTCCAGGCCGGTGCTACATTCCATGTAGTCCTGTCTATCTGATCAAACACCAGACCTAATAATTCGTTATAACCTTCCTGTGAAAGAGTTGTATCTTTTATCCAGCTGCCTGCCAGAGAGAACTGGTTGCTTTCTGTTTTATGTCCGGTTGTCAGAGTATAAGTCTCATCAGTATTATCTTTCAGGCTCTCATTACCAGAATACATTTTTCGTTTCCAGTCGCCTTCCAGATTAATATTGGTTCTTTCTGTCTCCCAGCTAAAACCCACGACAGGATTAACCGTAGTAATTGAGACATCATTTTGAGGCAGTGTTGTCATTTGAAAATTATCATTATTAACATGTTCTGCACGGATTCGTGAGGACATCGCCCATTCTGCTGCCCAGGTATTTCCTGTTATTAATGTCAGCACACATACACATGCTAAATGATTAAAAAAATCTTTCCGTCCCATATCTATTTATTCTCTAAATATAATATTTAATTATTTTTGGTAAGCCGTTGTGATTAATGTTATGGAACAATAATCACATCGCCATTTTTGAGAATAATATTCTGTTTGAGATCATCGCCATCTTCGACATCACCATATTTAAACTCGAAGACTGTTTGTTGAGTACCTATACGACGTAATACTTTAATCGAATTTGCAGCGGCATAAGCTGTGAGCCCACCGGCCATGGCCAATGCCTGGGTGACATCCACATAATGTTTCGCCACATACTGACCAGGTCGGTTGACCTTTCCAAGCACATAAACCGTATTACTATTAACCTGTATAACACCAACAGTAACTACCGCATCAGGAATAAACTTTTGGACTTTATTCTTTACTTCAGTCTGAAGTTGTTCTGTTGTCTTACCACCAGCCTGGATATCTCCAATTAATGGGAAGCTGATACCACCATCAGGACGGATCATGACTTCACGTTGCATCCCTTCTTCTTTCCAGATAGAAATATCCAGAACATCACCTGCACCTAAAATAAAGGCTGGCACAGCCGTATCTGATGCCTGTTTTTTCTGTTGCGCGGTTACTGTTCCAAACATACTCACTGACAACAGCATTATTATTAAAGTTTTAAACGTAAGCTTCATGATTATTCCGTATTTTTAAATCTGTATGGCGATGGTTATCAATTAAATAAAACAACACTCACTGTTGTGGTAATCGGCTGTCATTAACAGGGGAGAAATGGAAAACTGCTGGAGAACTTTGAATAATACTTAGTTGTGCTGAAGTGTTGCCAACACAATGTTATCGGTTTCAAATACTTGCAGATACCTGATACTCACTTACCCTGCGACAAGCGCCTGTTTTTTTGCCTTTAAAGCACACACCCCAGAAGCACAATTATTAAGTGTTTAGCCAGTCTTTTTACCATATTTTCACGCCTGAATGTGTGACTATTTAATAAAAAAGTAGACTAGTGGCAGTTTTGGCAGCTGACAATATAACTATCCGCATACTTTATAAGTATATCAGTCGTTACTTAACATCCTGTTCTCCATTAAATGCCAGGTCCCAAACCATTAATCGACTGAGTTTGAGTCAATCGAGCAGACATGGTTAATCTTATATGGAGCCTGAAATAATTAATCATAATCGTCTGTCTAAACACTATAGATTGTAAGTATATCGTCCAAATTTACTCAGGCATGAAGAAAACCTGTATTGAGTTAACTTTAAAAATCTAAATACCATACTATTTTACTGCTGCATTAAGTGCCGACTGGTATTTGGTCATGCCGTTCCTCAACTTTCGAAGAATTCAGACCAATAAGTAAATACGACTAGTAGATTCCTACAAACTACTGGTATCCTCCGCGTCTAGAACTGCAAAGCGGGTCCTGGTTTACAGGGCAAAATAATCACAACCATGTAAGCCCCATGGCATCAGAATATTCAGCGAAACAAATACTCGAAGTACAATCTCTCAGCTGCACCCGTGAAGATCGTGATCTGTTTTCTGGGCTGAGTTTTACGCTCACCCCCGGCCACGCCCTGCAAATAGAAGGCCCCAATGGCAGCGGTAAAACTACGATATTGCGTTTACTCTGTGGCCTACGTCTACCCGATGAAGGAGATATTCTCTGGAATGGCCAAAGTATTTTCGAAGATCGGGCTGAATACCTAAGTAACCTTGCCTATATTGGACATGCCCACGGTGTCAAAGGCGAACTCACCCCTCTGGAAAATTTACAGGTTTCCCAGGCAATGTCTGCCGTAGAAAGCCCGATCTCTGCTGATGAAGCACTGGAAAAACTGGGGCTTTTTGGTTTTGAAGATGCTCCTTCCCGAACTCTATCCGCCGGTCAACGCCGCCGAGTCGCCCTGGCCCGACTCATGCTCAATCCGGTGCCTTTATGGATCCTGGATGAACCCTTTACGGCAATTGATATCCATGGGCAAAAACAAATTGAGAACATGATCACCGAGCATGTACTGCGTGGAGGAATGGCGATCCTGACGTCGCATCATCCCCTGGATTTATCTGACGATCACTTAACCAGCCTGAATCTAGCCAAATGAAAAATGCCTCCCTGTCTAACGCCTTCTTTACCATGCTCAAGCGTGATCTCACACTGGCGCTACGCACCCGCTCGGAAATTGCCAACCCATTGCTATTTTTTATTATTGTGGTGAGCCTGTTTCCACTGGCAGTTAGTCCTGAAGAAAGCCTTCTTCGCACCATGGCTCCCGGCATCATCTGGGTAGCGGCCCTGCTGGCAACCATGCTGTCACTGGATAGTATTTTCCGCTCTGACTTTGAAGATGGCTCTCTGGAACAGATGCTCCTGAGTCCACAACCGATTGCGCTATTGGTACTTGGCAAGATCATGGCTCACTGGCTGGTCAGTGGCCTGCCATTGATTTTAATTGCCCCCATCCTGGGCATTTCTCTGTTTTTACCGGGTGAAGCCATGTTTGCCCTGCTCGCCACTCTGGCGCTGGGTACACCAGTACTGAGTCTGGTGGGCTCGATTGGTGTTGCCCTGACGGTCGGCCTGCGTCGTGGCGGAGTGTTATTATCATTACTGGTCCTGCCCCTGTATATCCCGGTCCTGATTTTTGCCAGTAATGCGATTGCGACTGCAGCTGCCGGAATTAGCATCAAAGGCCAGCTATACTTTCTTGCCGCGTTGTTTGCTTTAGCCGTAACGCTTGCTCCCATGGCTACAGCAGCGGCTCTACGTATCAGTCTGAGGTAATCACTTTGATCTGGCTCAATGAACAATGGCAAGTATGACATGCTAGACTTACAATCAATTTAAGGCGCTTGCCCTTTTTACAGAACATGGCACAATGCATCCCGATATTCATTTTGCATAAAAACCAATAACATAAACCACGAACTGGCATTTATTCAGCACGGAATTTCAGCACAAAAACATATATTATGTGGTCCTTTATTCATAAACACGCGTCACCCAAACATTTTTATCTGCTTGCCGAGCGTCTGATCCCCTGGCTGGGCTGGTCTACGCTAATCCTGCTAGTTGTAGGGTTATATCAAGGCTTAATCGTCGCACCGACTGATTACCAGCAGGGAGAAAGCTATCGCATCATCTACGTCCATGTGCCGGCAGCCTGGATGTCCATGTTCATTTATATGGTCATGGCCACGTCCGGCGCTATTGGGCTGGTCTGGAAAATCAAAATGGCCGATGCTGTGGCCTCAAGTTCGGCACCCATCGGGGCCGCCTTTACCTTGCTTGCTCTGGTTACCGGTTCGCTCTGGGGCAAACCCATGTGGGGCACCTGGTGGGTCTGGGATGCTCGCCTGACTTCTGAATTGATCCTGCTATTTCTGTACCTGGGTTTCATTGCCCTGGAATCCGCCATTGAAGATCGACGCACAGCCGCCAATGCCTGTGCGGTACTGGCGCTTGTCGGTGTTGTGAATATTCCGATCATTCATTATTCCGTTGAATGGTGGAACACACTGCATCAGGGAGCCACCGTAACCCGTTTTGACAAACCAGCGATGGCAACCAGCATGTTAATCCCTTTATTGATAATGGCCCTGGGCTTTAAGCTCTATTACTTATACGCCATGTTGCTGCGTGTACGAGTCAAAATTCTGGAAAGTGAGAAAGACACGACCTGGATGAAAGAGCTAATCACCGGAGCAAAGAAATGAGTGAATTTTTCCACATGGGTGGCTACGCCTTCTACGTCTGGGCATCCTACGGCCTTGCCCTGGTGCTCATGCTGTGGAATGTCATCGTGCCGATACAGCGCAAAAAGCAACAACTCACGAGAATAAAAAGGAAATTACGCCATGAACAGGGAAATAACCCAGCCGCGTAAAACTTTTTCCCCGCTTTGTGGACAAACATAGTTATTAAACTAATCCTGAAGAGACGACAAAATCATGCCTTTGTTACCCAAAAATCCCAAGCGACGTAAACGACTGGCCCTTATCGGCCTTTTAATTATAGGCGTAGGCAGTGCAGTAGCCCTCGCAACAGTGGCATTGAAGGAAAATATTAACCTCTTCTTCAGCCCTAGCCAGATAGCCGCCGGCGAAGCCCCGCTAAACCGTACTTTCCGTATTGGTGGCATGGTCGCTGATGGTTCTGTTAAACGCAGTAGCGAATCACTGGAAGTCTATTTTGAGGTCACCGATACCGCAAAAAATATTCCCGTCACTTACAACAAAATCCTTCCTGATTTATTCCGTGAAGGACAGGGTATTGTCGCTATGGGCAAGTTAGGTGAAGACGGTATCTTTGTTGCCTCTGAAGTCCTGGCCAAACATGACGAAAACTACATGCCACCTGAAGCCGCCCAGGCGGTGATGGATGCGCAGAAACTCCAATCGACACTAAAAGGAAACTGATCTCATGATCGCAGAGCTTGGGCATTTCGCTCTCATACTCTCCCTTTGCCTGGCCATTGTGCAAGGTACGGTTCCTCTATTGGGTGCCGCCCTGGGTCATCAAGGCTTGATGGCTGTAGCCCGTCGCGCAGCCTGGGGACACTTCTTTTTTATCGTGCTGGCCTTTGCGGCATTAACTCAGGCTTTCATTAATAATGATTTCAGTCTGGTCTATGTGGCTTCAAACTCAAACTCTGCTTTACCACTACAGTTCAGAATTTCAGCCGTCTGGGGTGCTCACGAAGGTTCCCTCCTGCTCTGGGCCATGTTGCTTTCATTATGGACGGTCGCTGTCGCCGTGTTCAGTCGTACGTTACCCCAGGATACCGTGGCTCGAGTAATTGCTGTCATGGGATTGATCAGTATTGGCTTCCTGCTCTTCATGTTATTAACCTCAAACCCCTTTGACCGTATACCTATCGCCGCTATTCCTGCTGATGGTCGTGATTTGAATCCACTGTTACAGGATTTTGGTCTGGTTATACATCCACCAATGCTATACATGGGCTATGTGGGTTTCTCTGTCTCCTTTGCCTTTGCCATTGCGGCATTAATGGGTGGGCATCTGGATGCCGCGTGGGCACGTTGGTCTCGCCCCTGGACGGCCATCGCCTGGATGTTTCTAACAATTGGTATTGCACTCGGAAGCTGGTGGGCCTATTACGAACTGGGCTGGGGTGGCTGGTGGTTCTGGGATCCAGTTGAAAATGCTTCCTTTATGCCGTGGTTAGTGGGTACGGCCTTAATGCACTCTCTTGCAGTCGCAGAAAAACGTAACAGTTTTAAAAGCTGGACCGTGCTACTCGCAATTTTTGCCTTTTCACTATGCTTACTGGGCACCTTCCTGGTACGTTCAGGTGTGCTGACGTCAGTACATGCTTTTGCTACCGATCCTGCACGTGGTGTATTTATTCTGTTCTTCCTCGCCGTTGTCATCGGCGGATCATTAATGCTCTATGCCTGGCGTGCTCCAAGCGTGAAAGGCGTGGGTGGCTTCCAGCTATTTTCAAAAGAAACCCTGCTGCTGTGTAACAACGTTCTGCTGGTTGTGGCAACCGCATCTGTTTTGCTTGGCACCATTTATCCACTTATTCTTGATGCACTTGGCCTGGGTAAAATTTCAGTGGGCCCTCCTTACTTCAATAGTGTTTTCCTGCCTATCATGATGGTATTGATGGTATTCCTCGGCATTGGCCCACATGTACGCTGGAAAAAAGATGATCCAAAACGATTAGCAACTATGTTCGCGAGCCTGTTCGTCGCCAGTATTATTCTTAGCCTGGTTTTCGCCTATGCCATGTACGAAACCATTTCTTTTGGCGTCACCATCAGTCTGGTACTGTCCTTCTGGATTGTACTTTCGGTACTGGCTGATTTACGTGCCCGGCTGAAAAACAAGCCTGGCTTCTGGTCAGGGCTAAAACTCTTACCACGAGAGTTCTACAGTATGAGTACCGCTCATATTGGTATGGCAGTATTTGCTATTGGCGTCACCCTCACCAGTGCTTACAGCATCGAACGTGATGTACGCATGGCTCCCGGTGACAGTGTTGAACTGGGTGGTTTTGAATTCACCTTCCAGTCTGTAGATGAGGTCCAGGGCCCTAACTACAAAGCCAGTATCGGTCAGGTACAGGTCAGTCAAAATGGTCAGGACATCGCTTTGCTTGGTGCAGAAAAACGTTTTTACTTTGTGAAGAACATGCCTATGACCGAAGCTGCCATTGACGCCGGTCTGTTCCGCGATCTTTATGTGTCATTAGGTGAGCCTTTGCCAAATAGTGATGCCTGGGCGGTACGAGTTTACTACAAACCCTTTATCCGCTGGATCTGGCTAGGTGCTTTAATCATGGCTTTTGGTGGATTGCTTTCCGCAACCGACAAACGATACCGCTTGCCCGTGAAGAAATTAAAAACACAGGCTGCAACTATCTTAAAACAAGTTTCTGCGCGCAGTTAATAATACACTGAGCTGCTAACTAACTGGACTAACCATGGCACGTTTTCTTATTCCACTGGCAATTTTTATTGTTCTGGCTATCTTTCTCGGTATTGGTCTCACGCTTGATCCCAAGCATGTCCCCTCTCCGCTGATAGATAAACCGGCACCCGCTTTCCAGTTACCACGTTTATACGAACCGGAAGCAACAATCAGTTCCAATGACTTTAAGGGCCAGGTATCTATTTTTAATGTCTGGGCTAGCTGGTGTGGTGCCTGTCGCGCAGAACATCCATTCCTGATGAAGCTCGCTCGCGAGAAGACAATTAATATCTACGGATTAAACTACAAAGATAAAAGCGATGACGCCAAGCGCTGGTTAGTGCAATACGGCGGCAACCCCTATAAAGCGATTGCTTATGATGAAAATGGCCGCGCGGGTATGGACTGGGGAGTCTATGGTGTACCGGAAACCTTCCTTATCGATAAAAAAGGCATGGTTCGATATAAACATGTGGGACCGTTAGATCCAGGCGTTTGGACTAACAATATTCTCCCGCTCATTCAAAAGTTAAAGGCTGAATAACATGTCTGTTGCACGTTTAGTTAGCAGTTTAATACTGCTACTCTCGTTTACTCTGTCACACGCGGCCATTGTTGCCTTTGAATTTGAGGATCCAGAAAAAGAGGATCGCTTCAAACGTTTTAGTGAAGAGCTTCGTTGTCTTGTTTGCCAAAACCAGTCACTAGCAGATTCAAATGCTGAGCTTGCGCTGGACCTTCGGAGTGAACTCTACACTATGATTAAGAACGATGCCTCAGATGACGAGATCGTCAGTTTCATGGTTGATCGATATGGTGACTTTGTACTTTATCGCCCACCGGTTAATTCAGCCACCTGGTTCTTATGGTTTGGTCCTTTTCTTCTTATTTTTGTTGGACTGTTTATTCTATTTATGGTGATCCGCTCTGTTGGAAAACAACAAAGTTCTGAGTTATCTGATGAAGAACAGGAAAAACTAAATACCCTGTTAAATAATAACAAGGACAATGAATCATGATCCTTTTTATCACCCTCCTTTTCCTTTTTATTGCTATCGCACTTTTTTTTGTATTGCCTCCTCTATTGGGGCGTTATAAAGCATCAGAAACCTTACACAATGAACTCAATCTTGCAATCTACCAGCAAAAACTTGAAGAGTTAGACGACGACGATCTGTCTGATGAACAAAAAACTCTGGTACGTACTGAACTGGAAAAAAGCCTGTTACAGGATCTTAATTCTGATGAATCAGTAAGTACCACTAATAACACTGCCAGTAAAAATCCGATTTTAACAACGACGGTTGCTGTCACCATTCCGCTGTTAGCCTTATTTATGTACAGCATGATTGGGCCGGAAGAACTACCTGAAATCTTAATGGGCCAGGCTGTCAGTTCTAGCCAGGCAGACACCGGACATGGTCAGAGCCAGTTACCTGATATCAACAAAATGGTCACATCACTGGAACAAAAGCTGGAAGCTGATCCAGGTAATGGTGAAGGCTGGTACATGCTGGGTCGTAGTTATATGTACATGCAACGCTATCAAGGTGCCGCAGAAGCTTTTAAAAAAGCCATCGCCTTAACAGGTGAAGAACCGCAGCTTATTACCGACTATGCTGAGGCCATTGCCTTACAGCACGACGGTAATCTGATGGGTGAGCCAGAGAAACTAATTCAACAGGCATTATCACTCCAGCCTATGCATCCCAAATCACTCTGGTTAGCAGGTGTGGCTAAATCACAGCAGGGGCTGTATCAGGAAGCCATCAATTCCTGGGAACGTCTAATGACCCAACACGAAGCCGGCAGTGAAGGTGCGGTTGAATTGCAGAAACGCATCGACCAGGTAAAACAAACTATGCAGGACAGCGGTCAAACACCAGTTAGTCGCCCCGCTAGTCGTGATAATGCTCCTGCAACCAGCCAGACTACAGTTACTGTCAGTGTTGAATTGGCCGCCGAACTTAAAGATAAAGCCAATCCAGATGATACTCTGTTCATTTATGCCCGAGCCGTTAATGGCCCTCCTATGCCACTCGCTATCGTACGTAAACAGGTGAAGGATCTACCTTTAACTGTATCACTGGATGACAGTATGGCCATGATGCCTTCGGCTCGTATGTCGAATTTTGAAAAAATCTATATCAGTGCTCGTATTTCAAAATCAGGTACAGCTCAAACTGAAGCTGGTGATATGCAGGGCCGTAGCAAGATCATGACAACAGGTAGTGAACAACAAACTTCTGTCATCATTGAAACAGTGTATGAATAAACTACCCCCGCAGCAAGCTATGGGGTATTTGTTGCAGGTTCACCTTCAGGCGAACATGTGCGGCTGAAGCCGCACCTACAATAGAACTGCGCAGAATTTAGCCCATAGAGATTAAAGCAGCATCCTCAAATAGAGGAAATGTCTTTATTAAGAAAAGAGAACCGTCTGTCCGTTATACCGGTCAGTAAAAAAGAATGGGGTTTTATTCTAAAGCTAGAGTAAGACTATCACATTATTCAGAAAACAGGATATACTGATTTTTACCCTGCCGTTTTGCCTTGTACATCGCCAGATCAGCCTGTTTTAATAAACTATCGATATTATCACTATCATCAGGATACAAACTGATACCAATACTGGCTGTGATATGGAGTTCTACTCCTTCAATAAAATAAGGCTGGGCTATAGTAGAAATAATTTTATTTGCAGTATTCTCTACATCATCCCTTGATACAAAACCGTCAAGCACTAATACAAATTCATCTCCACCCAAACGGGCTACCGTATCAGAACCACGAATTTTTTCTAATAGTCGCTTGCCAACTTCTTTTAATAACAGGTCACCAACTGTATGGCCCTGTTGATCATTTACGGTTTTAAAACCATCAAGATCAATAAATAAAAGTGCAATTTTCCGATTGCTTCGTTTGGCATAGGCCAGCGCACTGACGATACGATCATGCAATAAAACACGATTTGGCAAACCCGTTAATTGATCATAATGAGCCAGGTATTGTATTCGTTCGATACTTTCACGTTCATTGGTAATATCTGCATAGACACCAATAAAATTAATAATGTGTTCTTCCGCATCTCTGACAGCTGTAATTGTTAGTTTCTCAAGGTTAAGCTTTCCATCTTTTCTTCTATTCCATATTTCACCGACCCAGAACCCCTCGGTGTTTAATGAATACCACATCCCATCAAAAAATTCAGGATCATGCATCCCAGAGGAAAACAAACTGGGGTTATTGCCAATAAGCTCATCATCACAATAACCAGTGATATCTCTGAAAGCTGAATTAACACTAAGTATCGTTCCATGAATATCAGTAACCACAACCCCTTCACTGGCTGTTTCAAAAAATTCAGACAGTATTTTGGCCGACAACGCAGAATCCGCCTGAATATGATTACGTAATGCAATAGCTTCATGACGTAGTGCTTTAGTTGCTTTTGCCAAACTGTCGTACTCTTCTACCGTTACATCATCACCCTGCTGTGACTCAATCAGAATTTCACGTGCAATCTGATGCATTCGCTCATGCACTTCACCCAGTTTTTTGAAATGGTCATTGGATGTGATGTTTGGGTTTTCAACTCCCTGATACCAGCGGCCAAAAAAGCAGTGTCGATGAGCATCTTTTTTTAAATCTTTCTCATTCGGTGGTATTCTGCAAACTAGAGTACGGTTGATTTCGGCTAACCAGGCATAATGGTTTTCACAGGCATTATCCAGCTCGGTACAATATGTATCGAGTTCAGCGGTTGTTAGCTTGCCAAAATAATTTTGGTCCACTACTTTGCCTAATTCAGGAATTGAAATATGTGCCGATTCATATTATTAAGTATGTCAAATTTCAGCTATTGTTCAAATTAAAAGTAAGATTTTATATATGAGCCGTATCCTGTTAACCGGTATTGTTACACTTGACATACTCAATTATGTTGATCATTACCCTGTGGAGAATGAGGAATTACGTGCCCATGCACAGATAAAGGTAACCGGTGGTAATGCAGCGAATACTGCCTGCATACTCGCACAATTAAACCATCAGGTCGAATTAGCCGGGGTACTCAGTCATGACAGAGATGGAACATGGCTACGCGGGCAACTGCAACTACAAAAAATTGGGCTTAACTATTCTACTCTGGAAAAAGGTCATACGCCCACATCATGTATTATCATCAACCAGCAAAACGGCTCTCGAACTATAAGCCACTACCGTGATCTAGTCGAATACACCTACGATAAATTTTGCAGTATACCGGTTTCAGAATATGACTGGTTACACTTTGAAGGCCGTAATATTTCTGAACTGGAAAAAATGCTGGCCTCAGTCAATAAACAACGTATCGATCAAACTCTGTCACTGGAAATTGAGAAAGAACGCAACAATATTGACAGCCTGTTTCCACAGGCAGATGTGCTGCTATTCTCACATCAGTTTGCTCAGGGACGTGGCTATAATAATGCAAAAGAATTTTTACTCTCTATTGCCAAAACAAACCCGCAGGCCATTCATGTCTGTACCTGGGGCGAACACGGTGCCTGGGCACGAGATCCCAATGGAGATATAATCTATTGTCCCGCGTTTAACACAGGCAAAATAATCGATACACGTGCGGCGGGTGATACCTTTAATGCCGGTCTGATCCATGCCTTTTGCTCTGGTCAAAACCTGGAAGAGGCCTTACAAACTGCCACTCAGCTTGCAGGTAAAAAAGTTACACAATATGGATTAGATAACCTGATAAACTGAATACCCAAATAAACACTAAAATGAGATGCCGTTATGAAATTTAGCCAGGTCGCCATTGGTCAGGTATTTGAGTATGAGGGAGAGCAATATAGAAAAACAACGTCACTGGTTGCCAGTCATGTTGAAAGTGGAAACCAGAAACTGATCCCCCGTTATGTTGATCTGATAATGGATGACTCCGGCCAGACAGAAAACAAGGAACCTGATGCACTTTACTCTGAACAGGTAGTGCAGGCCATCTCCTCACATAAATTCAAAATATCACAGGCACTGCAATCAATAGAAAATTTACTTGATGAAGAGCGCCGTCAGGTGCTCCATGACCAGGTAGAAAACGCTTACCATGACCTCAAAGCATCGCTTGCCCTTGATTCAGACTGATATCGGATCACCGGTATTTAGAAATAAGACTGTATTAATATAACTGGTTATCGTGTCTATCTTATCGGGTGAAGATCAACGCGGGATATGTAATTTACTTTAAATTTTACAACAAGATAGACTTTATTTGATGAAATAACTACACTCATCAATAATCAGAATAACGACACCAAATAATTAGAATAATTCCAGACTGCTAACTAAAATAAAGGGTAACTGTGTGACAAAAGATTCTATTTTTGATGCGCGCTTTGTAATTAACTCCGCCATTCTACTCCTCGCATTACTTGTTACCCTTTTCAGCTTTTTTTTTATCTCCGATAGTTATCAAACTCACAAAAGCAGCCAGTATCTACCACATATTAATCGTATTATTGATTCCAGCACAGATGCGGCTGGACTACAGGCTATCGAACGGGGTATGACGTCGGCTATCCTGGGAATGAACTCTGTAGCCAACCAAAAATTTTATGATCGAATACTACAATTACGTGCTGAAAGTGACCGTTTGTGGCAAACCACACAGACTGAAGCCGATCTGCTGAGTGCACAAATACCCAACAGCCATGCCTTTGACCATGCTGTGCAGAACGCCAAACAGAAATATCAGCAACTCGAAATCATGCGCGCACATATCGATGGCTATATAAATGGTAGCGATAAAAATCCGATAGAATTAGACCTGTGGGTAGAAACCATCACCAATTTTATTAATGCTGTATCTGAGCTACGCCAATTTACGCTCAGCATTACCCCTTTAACCAACGGAATAAGAGGTATCAACAATATTATTCAGCAGCGTGTCTGGCTAATCAGCGAACATGCAGGGCTGGAGCGAGCCCATATCAGTTATTACACAGCGAAAAGAGAGGCCATACCGAATAATTTTATTCGACAACTCATCGAGTTTAGAGGTGTCGTTGAGCACAGCATTGAAAATCTTAAATCTTCTACACAATCCAGACAGCATGTTGATTCGCGGATTACTGATGCTCTCCAGGTAATGCAACAACGCTTTATTACTGATTTTGAAAATACCCGTGAAGACATTTATGCCGCCGCATCAACAGGTAATTATCCTTACACCGTTGAGGAATGGGTTGATAAATCTACGCATGCAATCAACAGTATTCTTGCAGTGGGTAAAGTTATTTCCCAGGTATCAGAAGAACATGCTGGTACTATCTCCAGGAAAGCATTATATGAACTGTTCATTAACCTGTGCATTATTACAGTCGCTTTTATAATGACTATCTGGGGCATGTTAAAAGTACATCAGACCGTTAAAAATCTTTACCATCAAAAGGAAATGGCTGAAGTTACCCTGCATTCGATTGGTGATGCTGTGATCACAACTGATGCAAGCTCACATGTTGAATACCTGAATCCCATAGCTGAAGATATTACCGGATGGGATAATACTGCTGCGACAGGAAAACATCTAAGTGAAATATTAATTCTGAAAAATGGATTTACTATGCAGCCTGAGCCAAACCCGATAGAAAAATGTTTGCGTGACAAAACCATTGTCGGGCTTGGGAGTAATATTATTTTGACCAACCGCGAGGGCAAGGAGATCATGATTGAAGATTCTGCTGCCCCAATCCGCGATCATCAAGGAAATATTGTTGGCGCTGTCATGGTGTTTTACGATGTAACCGCAATGCGTAACACGCCTCATTTACTATCCTACCATGCAACCCATGATGTATTAACTGGCCTGTTTAACCGGCGTGAATTTGAAAGGCAGCTTGCCGAATTGATTCTTGACGCAAAAAATAGTCGGTCCCAGCATGCCCTGTGCTATATCGATCTAGACCAGTTTAAAGTTATAAATGATACCAGTGGCCATATTTCCGGTGATAAATTACTACAACAGCTTACCTTTATCATTAAGGAACATGTGCGTGATGCTGATATGCTCGCACGCCTCGGTGGAGATGAGTTTGGCCTGCTATTAAAAAACTGCAATCTGGACAAGGCATTAAAGATAGCGGAAACACTGCGCAAGGTTATAAAAGAATTCCGCTTTTCCTGGGATAAAAATACATTTGAAATAGGTGCAAGTATTGGCCTTGTTCCCATTACAGAAACAGGCGCTACACCTGAAGAAATTCTAAGTGAAGCAGATTCTGCCTGTTATGCTGCAAAAGAAAAAGGTCGGAATCGGATACAGGTTTATCAGACCGGCAATCTGGAACTTGCCCGTCGACAGGGTGAGATGCAATGGGTATCTCGTATTAATAGCGCCATTAATGACGATCGCTTCATACTGTATGCACAGCCTATTGTTTCACTGAATAACGATAATCATAACCATTTTGAAATTCTTCTCCGACTGGTTGAGGAAAATGGGACAATTGTTGAACCGATGGCCTTCATCCCGGCTGCTGAGCGGTATAACCTGATGGTGGATATCGACTATCTGGTTATCAAAAAATCGATTACGCTTCTGGCCGAGATCCACCAGTCTGAATATAACAAAATACCGAACATAAAGTTTTCCATTAACCTGTCAGGTGACACTCTGGGTAAAGAAGATCTACTTGATTATATTATGTCTCTGTTGAAACAAAATCGTATACCAAGTAATGCAATCTGCTTTGAGATCACGGAAACGGCCGCTATTAGAAATCTGGAGCAGGCTGCCACATTAATAAAAGCATTGCGTAATGAAGGTTGTAGTTTTGCCCTGGACGATTTTGGCAGCGGACTGTGTTCTTTCAGCTATCTCAAGTCATTACCTGTTGACTACCTGAAAATTGATGGTGCATTTGTCCGTAATATCAGCACCGACAAAGTGAATCACACTGTTGTTAAATCTGCTTCCTACATCGCGCGTGCGTTGGATATGCAAACAATTGCCGAGTATGTTGAAGACACCCATACAATTAATATCTTAAAGGAACTGGATGTTGACTATGCACAGGGTTTTGGAATTGGCCGCCCTAAAGCTGTTAAAGACTGGATCACGGAATACAATTCCCCATCTACACCTGACGCATTATATAAAAATAGTTCTACTCGTCTTTGATCCTGAATTCTTCTGCTCCACGCATAGATATCCCCAGTATTTTTGCCAGTTGCACTTTTGATGCACGCTGAATAGATTTGTTACTCAAGCGCCGCTCACAATATGCCAGCTGCTTCAACATAAAATGTTCCCTGTAGATGATATCCTCCTCTTCCGGCATAAACGCATGATTAACCGTGATTCGCGCAACACGACCGAGGTTAAGGCCACGCCCATCATCCGTAATGATCATATGAGGATACAGATATTTCTCCGGATCGGGACTGGGAAAATCAATCACATCCAGCAAATTATGAGCACGACCTATCTGACTCAGGGTGATATAAATGTCACTATAATTCACTTCCAGTAAATATATATCCTGCCCAATTGACTGCTTTAAATAATTAACCTGTTCATCATATTCTTTCGATGGCCAGAGACAGCCTTCTCGTTCAATCGGCATTTTTGGTATTTTTAACGTACTATCCATTTAGCTTTCTTCCCAGTTATGTCGATTAATCGTGTTTGCCGCTAACTCCCACGGCATAATCAATAGAAAAACACCCATAAAAAATCGAGACGAAGAATAATCTCGCTCTCAAAAATAAACTGGATATCGTCATTGGAATATCAGGTCTCTCATTATATAAATATATGACTATACTAGAGTAGCTTGAATAAACAGGCAAATATTGGGGTGTCGAAAACTTTCAACTTTACAGGAAATGGTGTTAAACAGTATTTAAGCACCTCAATGAAAAACGGGTGCCACTTATACAAGTGGCACCCGCTTATGTTTGGCGGAGAAGGAGGGATTCGAACCCTCGATACGGGTTACCGTATACACACTTTCCAGGCGTGCTCCTTCAGCCACTCGGACACTTCTCCATAAATAGTTACGAGTGACGAGTATCTAGTGACGAGGTATATTTATCTATCCAGCCTCGTCCCTTGTAACTTGTCCCTCGCCCCTTTTCAGGGAGGCGCAAGATTAAACCATATCCCCTGTCGGTGCAATCTTGACTCCACCGTAATTAGCTAAAGCTATGTTCTGCCGCTGGAAATTCACCAGATTTAACTGCTTCGACATAAGCTCGGACAGCTTCCGTAACTCCCTTCCCGGCTGGCAGTTCGGTAAGGAAATCTTTAGAAAAACGTGGACGCTTTCCTGGCGTCAGGCCAAGCATGTCGTAGAGCACTAACACCTGGCCATCACAATCCACTCCAGCTCCAATCCCGATTACGGGTATGGTGACAGATTCACTAATCCGTTTTCCCAGTTCTGCTGGAATACATTCCACTACCAGAATCGCAACACCTATTGATTCCAGAGCTCTGGCATCTTCCACCATTTTATCCGCGGCGGCCTGTTCCCTTCCCTGTACCCTGTAGCCACCCAGCTCCTCAATGGATTGCGGTAATAATCCCAGGTGTCCACAAACTGGAATCCCATCTTCAATAATGGTTCGTATTGACTCCAGTATGGAACCAGCACCTTCCAGCTTCACCATGTCCGTCTGACCCTCTTCAATCAGACGGCGGGCATTTTCTCGTGCAACATCCGGATCAGCATAAGTGTGATACGGCAGGTCGGTGATCAAGAGCGCTTCTTCTCTGGCTCTTGCCACGATGCGGCTGTGATAGATCATGTCTTCCATTGTGACAGGCAAGGTAGAGTCATGCCCCTGCACAACCATTCCTAATGAATCTCCCACCAGAATCGCATCAATACCGGCAGCATCAAGATGGCAGGTCATACTGGCGTCATAGGCCGTTAATATCGCAATTTTTTCACCCGCCTTTTTCATGGCCTGAATATCAGCAATACTTTTCATAACTTCAGTAACATAAATTAGTAACGGGAATTAAATGTCCAGAGACGTCGGATTAAAATAATGCCTACCACTTTTGATCTTACGAACCTGATCAAGCAATAAGGCATAATCCTTTTCGTTGTTAGCAAAATCTATTTCTGTCGCATTCACAATCAATAGTGGTGACTCGACATAATTATGGAAAAAACGCATATAGCTTTCACTAAGCTTGTTCAGATAATCATTTCCAAGATTGCGTTCATAGGCACGCCCACGTTCGGCAATTCGCTTTCGTAGGACTTCGACGGGAGCCTGTAAATACACAACCAGATCGGGAGTCGGTGCATCGAGAACCAGATGTTCATACACCTGTTCATACAGTTTGAATTCTTCCTGATCCAGAGTCAGCTCTGCAAACAGACGATCTTTTTCCATAATAAAGTCGGCAATACGAACCGGTTGAAACATATCGGACTGGCGTAAGGACTGAATTTGACCTGCTCGTTGAAAAAGGAAAAACAACTGGGTTTGCAGAGCAACACTTTTCTGGTCCTGATAAAACCGCGTTAAAAACGGATTTTGATCTGCACCTTCCAGCAACAGATCGGAACCAAAGCTATCTGCCAGCTTACGTGCCAGTGTCGTCTTGCCCACACCGATGGGGCCTTCTACGACGATATAACCCGGATGTGTTAAATCATTTCTCAACTGATTTTCTCCAACCCCTCTGCAGAACAATCAGGCAACAATTTTGCCAGACTGCCAAGACCAGGAATAAGCATATCTTCTGTCATCAGTTCCGCCAAGGGATAGAGGACAAAATTCCGTTCACCCATACCCACATGAGGGACATCCAGTCGATCATCATGAATGTGTTGTTGACCGTATAACAGTAAATCCAGGTCCAGTGTTCGTGGCCCCCAACGTTCACCCTCTCGTACTCGTTGATGACGGTGCTCAATGGCCTGTAATGCATCCAGTAAGGCATGCGCATCCAGTCTGGTTTCTAGTCTGGCCACGGCATTAATATAGTCCGGTTGATCAGCTGGCCCCATCGGTACACTGCGGTACAGAGAAGACACTCCACCTAATCGTGACTCAGGCAGCTGAGCCAGTTCTTCAATGGCGGTTGTAACCTGTAACTGTGGATCAGCCAGATTACTCCCCAATCCAATGAAACACTCAACGTACATTTATTTTGCTTTAATAATTATGTATTAGAACCACGTCGACGGCGGACAGGTTTATTCAATGCCTGTGACATTCGCCTACGACCCGCCTCATCCTGTTCCTGAAATTCGGTCCACCAGTTACAGAGTTCAGCAATGGGTTCACCGACTTCATGTCGTAATAACATAAAATCGTACCCGGCACGAAAACGAGGTTGCTCTATTAAACGATAAGGACGTTTGCCACGCCGCGACATCAAACGTGCCTGCATTTGCCAGATTTCACGCATCGGTAAACTAAAGCGCCGAGGCATACTGACCTGGTTTACCGACTCACTCACCACGTCATTCCCTGCAACCTGAAGTGCCTGCAGGGTAGACATATTTTGCTCCTGCAATAGCTCGGCCTGCTTACGTACTGGAGCCCATAATAAAACAGCAAATAAATAGGCCGGAGTAACCGGCTTATCTTCATGAATGCGATGATCCGTATTAATCATGGCCTGACGAATAAAGGGATCAAGGTAGTCAGGAAATTCATTCAGAAGCTCATCGGTCTCGGTAAACAAATATTTAAACAGGCCATACTGACGTAGTAATTCATAAGTCTTGAGCGCATGACCATGCAAAAACAGTTTCAGCACTTCATCAAACAAACGTGCCGCGGGTACATTTGCCATACATTCGGCTTGCTGGCTAATTTGTTTGGCCATCTCGGGTTCCAGCTCAAAACCCAGTTTGCCCGCAAAACGAATCGCTCGCAGCATACGCACAGGATCTTCCTGAAAACGCACGACAGGATCACCGATAATTCGCATAACCCGGTTCTGCACATCCGCCATACCCCCGGTGTAATCCACCAGAGAAAAATCAGCGATATTGTAATACAGAGCATTGACGGTAAAATCCCGTCGCCAGGCATCATCTTCCAGAGAACCAAAAACATTATCGCGCAGGATCATGCCATTTTCGACCACCCCTTCCCCTTCACCCTCATCATGGTGAGCTCGGAAGGTCGCTACTTCGATGATTTCACGACCAAAATGGACATGAGCCAGACGAAAGCGCCGTCCAATAAGGCGACAGTTTCGGAACAGGGCCCGAACTTCCTCAGGACTGGCATCGGTCGCTACGTCGAAATCTTTGGGATGAAGTCCCAGTAACAAGTCTCTTACACCACCGCCCACCAGAAAAGCCGCATAACCGGCTT
>JAPHRJ010000053.1 GCA_026196045.1 Gammaproteobacteria bacterium | reverse complement strand
GGGATGGTTCAACACGATAGTCTCGGCACGGTCTGGACCGGTTGAGATAATATCAATGGGCACACCCACAACTTCTTCGATCTTCTTGATATAAGCCTTTGCGTTAGCAGGCAGTTCATCATAACTTTTCACACCAACGGTGGTTTCACTCCAGCCTGGTACATCGATATATTTAGGTACACATTGCTCGTAAGCATCGGCACCAATGGGAGGAACATCCAGTGTCTTACCATTTGCTTCATAACCGACAGCGATACGTAATGTTTCCAGACCATCCAGTACATCCATCTTGGTCAGGCAAATACCCGTTAAAGAATTGATCTGAGCTGAGCGACGCAGGGAGATTGCATCTAACCAGCCACAACGACGAGGACGACCGGTAGTAGAACCAAACTCATGACCTTCTTTAGCCAGGTGCGCACCAATTGGATCATTGAGCTGTTCACCATCGTACAGTTCTGTAGGGAAAGGACCAGCACCCACTCGCGTGGTGTAAGCTTTGGTAATCCCGAGGACATAATCAATATCGCGAGGACCCACACCGGTACCTGTAGATGCGCCACCAGCAGTTGGATTTGAAGAAGTCACATAAGGATAGGTGCCATGATCGATATCGAGCAGTGTACCCTGCGCCCCTTCAAACATGACTTTCTTACCATTAGCACGTAACTGATGCAGCATGCCGGTCACATCGGCAACCATTGGGCGAATATGTTCTGCCATTTCCAGGCCTTCATCAAGTACTTTCTGAAAATCAACGGTATCGGTCTTGAAGTAGTTCTTTAAGGCAAAGTTATGATAATCCAGCACTTCACCCAGACGTGCAGCAAAGCGTTCACGGTGCATCATATCGCCAACTTTTAAACCACGACGAGAAATCTTGTCTTCATAAGCGGGGCCAATACCACGACCGGTAGTACCAATCGCTTTTTTGCCGCGCGCAATTTCACGGGCCTGATCCAGTGCAATGTGATAAGGCAGGATCAGAGTACAGGCTTCACTGATAAACAAACGACCGTCAGTTTCGACGTCATTTTCTTTCAGCATGCCCAGCTCTTTTAATAAAGCATCCGGTGCCAGGACCACACCATTACCGATCATACATTGAACATTTGTGCGCAATATACCGGAAGGGATCAAATGTAAAACGGTTTTCTTACCGTCAATCACCAGAGTATGGCCAGCATTATGTCCACCCTGAAAACGAACTACCGCATCGGCGCGTTCAGTCAGTAAGTCAACAACCTTACCCTTGCCTTCATCACCCCACTGTGTGCCGATAATAACTACATTCTTACCCATTGCTTTTATCCAAGTTTGTTATGTTTAAAAAATAAAATTAGTACATGCAATTCTAAAAATTTAGTGCGCAATCAAATTGCAGTAAGCTCCCACTTACCATCCCGAAATACCACTTCCCGATCACATCCCATTTCCGAGGCCGAGCCTGTTTGTCCCGGTAAGAACTGAATCACCCGTTCACCTTGCTGGCGCAACTCGGTAATAAAGCCAGTTAATTCTATTTGCTGGTTATCGTCCATGACAGCAGGTGCAAAGATCGACTTCTTAGTTTTAGAAGCAATCTCACCTTCGTCTACCAGAATTTTTAAATCGGTGCTAAAACCAGTTGCGGGACGTGCATTCCCAAACACTTCACCGATATCGTCATAGCGTCCACCCTGAGCAATCGCCTGACCTCGCCCCTGCACATATGCGGCAAAGACCACCCCGGTGTGGTAATTATACCCACGTAATTCCGCCAGATCGTAATGTATATTCAGATCAGGTTGTCGGGTTTTTAATTGTGTTGCAATCTGCTTGAGGTTATCCAGTGCCGCTTTCACCGAGGTGCCCGCTTTATCAAGCAGAACTCCGGCTTTTTCCAGCACTTCCTCATCGCCATTAAGATCCATTAGTGCGATCAACATTGTTGCTATTTGGCTATCCAGTTTCCAATCTGACAGACATATTTCAATGTCAGTTCTGGCTTTACGCTGCAAGGCATCAAACAGTTCTGCTTCCTGACTGTTATTCAAACCAGCCTGTTGTACCAGTCCTCGATAAATACCTACATGGCCCAGATCAAGGTAAGGCTGTTTGATTCCAGCCTGTCTCAGAGTCTCAAGCATCAGGCAGAGGATTTCGACATCACTCTCGACCCCCTGGTGGCCATACAATTCGGCACCCATCTGCATGGGTGCACGTGATCCTGCAAAACCATCAGGGCGTGTTCTTAATACAGTCCCCATATAACAGAGACGTAATGGTATTTCCTGTTTCAAATGATGTGCAGCGATACGAGATACCTGTGGCGTCATATCTGCCCGCACGCCCATCATCCGACCACTGAGTTGATCTGTTAACTTAAAGGTCTGTAAATCCAGATCATTACCCGTTCCAGTCAGCAGTGATTCCAGATACTCGATAAAGGGTGGCATCACCTGCTCATAACCCCAGTTATCATAGATATCCAGAAGACGGCGACACAGGTGCTCCAGTTGTCTTGCCTGATGAGGTAAAACTTCTTCAATACCTTCAGGCAACAGCCAACGATCTTGTTTCATATTTAGCCTTTGAAGAAATACAGCAACACGGCACCAATAGTCATACTCATCAAGCCCCAGATGCGCAGGAACCGATCGTCCATACCACTAATAGTTTGCATAGTACGACGAAATGCATTGGGGTTCAGTGCAGGCATGAGTCCTTCAATCACAAGGACTAACGCTAATGCCGTCAAAAAATACTCAAGCATGCTTTACAGTCTTATTAACATATCAACGTGATTACTTACCACGTTTACCGCGAGCATCCTTAAAGTATTGGAAGAAATCAGAATCTGGTTCCATAACCAAAACATCACCTTCATTACCCATCGAAGTACGATAAGCATTCAGGCTTCTATAAAATGCATAAAATTCTGGATCCTTCTTATAAGCCTTTGCATAAATCTCAGAGGCTTTCGCATCACCCTTACCGCGAGTTTGCTGAGATTCTTTATAGGCATTCGCCAGTGTTACAGTACGTTGACGATCTGCCTCAGCTCGAATTTTTTCTGCCGCTTCCGCACCTTTTGAACGTAACTCTTTTGCCACACGAGTACGTTCAGCTTCCATACGTCGATAAACGGATTCACTAATGGTCGCGGTAAAGTCGATACGTTTAACTCGCACATCCACAACTTCGATACCAAACTTACCCAATAGAGTATTAGCCTGTGAAGTCATGTTAGACATAATCGAATGACGTTCACCAGAAATCACTTCCTGGATATTGCGATTACTGAACTCACCACGCAGACCTTCATTCAAGGTAGTGTAAATACGTTCCATCGCCGTACGCTCATTACCGCCCATTGAGGTGTAATAAGTACTGACATCGTTAATGCGCCATTTCACAAAGAAGTCCACGTTAACATTTTTCTTTTCTTTGGTCAGATAGTTAGCAGGGCGCGCATCCAGTGTAAGAACCCGTTTATCAAACTTACGAACATTATTGATAAAGGGGACTTTGAAATGTAGACCCGGCTCATAGTCAGCATCGACAATCTCACCCAGACGGAATTTAATTGCCAGCTCACGTTCATCAACTGTAAAGATCGACGCCAGTCCCAATACACCAACAAGAACCAGAACGATAATAATGCCTATCTTGGAGCTATTCATTAGCGTACCTCCCTACTACGTAAGCGCTCACGGAGACGACTATCCTCTGTGCTTGTTCGGCTTGATGGTGTCACGGTTGAACCGGTACTAACATCATTTTCAACAACCCTTGGGCTACGTGAGACAATTTTATCCAGGGGTAAATACATCAGGTTATTACTCTTGCTGACGTCAACAACAACCTTATTGGAACCCGCCATGACTGTTTCCATCGTTTCCAGGTACAGACGTTCACGAGTTACGTTCGGTGCTTTCTTATATTCCTGCAATACTTTCTCAAAGCGTTCGGTTTCACCTTCAGATCGGGCAACAACTTCTTCACGATAAGCGTTGGCTTCTTGCACTACACGGGCAGCTTTACCGCGCGCTCTTGGTATAATGTCGTTAGAGTAAGCTTCGGCTTCATTGATCTGACGTTGTTCATCTTCTCGCGCTTTAATGGCATCATCAAAAGCATGTTGTACCTGTTGTGGTGGTTGTGCATCCTGCATATTCAGGTTCACCACCGCAATACCGGTTTTGTACCCGTCAAGAGTATTTTGAATCAGCTCTCTGGTACGTACCGCAATATCCTGACGGCCTTCGGTGATGACATAATCCAGTCTGCTCTTACCAACAATTTCACGCACAGCACTTTCTGTGGCCTGACGCAGAGTAATATCAGGATCTTTTACGTTGAAAACATAATCCCGCGCATCAAGAACCTTGTATTGCACGGTGAACTTGATATCGATGATGTTTTCATCCTGGGTCAGCATAAGAGCTTCATCAGAGACATGTCCGAGGTTCACACTGCGTACACCTTCGACGTCGACGATCTCAACGCTCTGAATAAAACGGGGATACCAGTGCGGACCAGGATTAGTAATGCTACTAAAAGCACCGAACTGCATGACGACACCCTGCTTACCCTGTTCGATAATATAAATACCAGACAGTGCCCAGACAACCAGTGCCACCAAAGCAATAAAGCTCAAGCCGATGGAACCACCACCAGTAGAACTGCTACGACTACCGCCGCCACCTTTACCACCGAACAAACCTCCCAGCTTGTTCTGTAGCTTTTTGATGAATTCATCTAGATCCGGTGGACCCTGCTCATTATTCCGGTTACCCCATGGATCCTTATTTCCAGATCCGCCAGGTTCATTCCAGGCCATATTGACTCCGTGGATTTTTGTTTAAAAATTAGACAACATTATCGAGCTGAGCCGAACTCAGCTATCTCTTAAAAAATTTTGCTCAAGGGGTGAATTCTATGGGGCTTCGGCCACAACCGCAAGGCAAGGGCTGGTTTCTGTGCCAATTATGTGCCCAGAAATATCTTCGTGTTTATCCAGTGCCTGCCAATCATGTAATGACATTTCGATCCTGAT
>JAPHRJ010000002.1 GCA_026196045.1 Gammaproteobacteria bacterium | reverse complement strand
TTCGCTATAGCGTGATTTTTTCATTCTTATTCTCCTGGTGAATAGTTTACGCAGGAGAACTCTAAATGGGTATGTTCCTATTTTAGGGGATGGTTACATTTCAAATAATAGAAGGATATAACTCGATTTTATATCTTATATTCTCTACAATTTACTTATGACTGACGATATAAAAGCACATAAACTGGGTGTATCAGAAGATGAACTGGTTGTCGCTGATCCTGAATCATCTCAGACTGCTCGCCTTGTGTTGGCTCAGCAGGCTAAAACCAGCATCCATATTTTTGAGCCTGCCTTGCGAGACGAGCTATACCGACAACAGGATTTTATTGACGCTGTGCGAGACCTTATTTCTAATGATACACATTCGATTATTAAAGTCCTTGTAAATAATATTGAGCAGGCAATGAGAAATTCTCCACAATTATTTGCATTGAGTCGGCGAGTTCCCAGTCATGTTCAAATCAGATTGGCACCACAGAGTTATCACCATTATTTTTTTGTTGCAGATGCAACAGGTTATCTGGATCATCGTATGGGAACCGGCTATGAATCTGAGGTTCATTTTAATCATCCTGCAAAGGCAAAAAGTCTAATTAATTTTTTTGATAAAGTTTGGGGTCGCAGCTCATCCCCTTCTGAGTCACGAAATCTTAGTGTTTAGATATGTCACTAGATTAATTGTATAAACACACAGCAATTTGACTTATATCAATACGCATTTTTTTATATAAGAATTATGATAGTGATAAAGAAAGCCTGAGATTCAATCAAGTAAAGATTATAAATTCTATGCAGTAGTATTATGGGAGTAGATATAATTATGGCCTGTGAACCAAAAGTTGATGACTGGTATAAGGACGTAATTGAGCAATGCATTTTTAAAGTTGTCGCCATTGACAACGATGAGGAAACTATTGAGATTCAGTACTTTGAGGGTGAAATTGAAGAGCTGGATTTTGACAGCTGGAAAGATATGGCGCTGGTAACAGCACCAGAACAGGAAGACATGCGAGGCGCATTTGACGATCTGGATAGTGATGATATGGGAGATACTGATAGACCCATGCATCCACAAAACTGGTCAGATCCTCTTAATGAGCTAGAATAGCTTTCTCCTTAAAACCAGAACTCGATTATTACTAGATAGGAGAGCTTTGCTCTCTCCTATTTCCAGAATGAAGATATTGCCGCAATACCTTGCGCTCCCGCTTTGTGTGCATCCTCCAGATCAGCGGCCTCCATCCCTCCCAGTGCATAAACCGGTCGTTGTACTGTTGAAACCATTGTATTGAATTGTTCCCAGCCGATACCAGGTACGCCGGGGTGACTGGAGGTTTCTTTAACTGGTGACAGAAGAAGAATATCAGCCCCCAGTTCATTCGCACGTTGCATATCATCCTCAGTATGACAGGACACAGATAATAACTTATCACTATTAACAGGACGGCGCTCGTATTGGTGTAAGGACTGACTGGTGAGGTGCAGACCGGCAGCTTGAGATTGATTAAAAATCTCAAGAGAGGTTGCTAACAATAAAATGGCATCATATTGTTTACAGACTCTTTCAGCAATTTTAGCCAGCTCAAGGTATTCACTTGTATCTTCAATATTCTTGCATCGCAACTGGACGATTTTATTACCTTGCTGTAGAGCTGTTTCCAGTTTAGCCCTGAAATCATTTTTGTCTTTAAACTTTCCAGTAATCATGTAATAGTCAGGAAAATGCGTTGGCATAAATACCACCTGTGTTGATTGTTTAAAATAATACTGTCTGATCTTCTGATAGGATCAGTCAAGTAGGAACTTAAAATACCAGATTCCAATTTAAGGTTAAATACTAATTTATCTTATGAATGCTAAACTACAAAATGAGTTTGACCAACTCGATACTAAACTCATATACCTTAATCATGCCGCTGTAGCTCCCTGGCCATTGAGGACCCAGCAGGCCGTTATTCAGTTTGCTTCTGAAAACCTTCACAGTGGTGCCTACCATTATCCTGACTGGATGAACACGGAACAGAATCTGCGGCAACAACTGGCTACATTAATTAATGCGCCGAAGTGCGATGATATTGCCCTTTTAAAAAATACTTCAGAAGCCTTATCCGTTGTGGCTTATGGTTTAGACTGGAAACCCGGTGACAATGTCATTATCAGCAACGAAGAATTTCCTTCAAATCGAATCGTATGGGAATCATTAGCGAGCAAAGGTGTTGAAGTAAAGCAGGTTGATCTTCACTCGGGATCAAGCCCTGAACAGGCATTAACCCAGGCCTTTGATTCTCGAACACGTATACTTTCTATTAGCTCGGTTCAGTATGCCAGTGGCTTGCGTGTTAATTTAGATGAGTTGGGCCAACAGTGCCAACAAGCCGGTATTCTCTTCTGTGTCGATGCGATTCAAAGTACAGGTGCATTACAGATTGATGTGCAAGCGATACAGGCCGATTTTCTTATGGCGGATGGACATAAATGGATGCTGGGACCGGAAGGTCTGGCACTTTTTTATTGCAGCTCGTCAGCTCGTGATCAACTGCAACTTCAACAATTTGGCTGGCATATGGTTGAAGACTATCTGGATTTTAATAAACGAGACTGGGACATTGCGACGTCCTCTCGACGTTTTGAATGTGGTAGTCCGAATATGCTCACTATACACGCACTGAGTGCCAGTATCTCATTGCTACTTGAATTTGGAATGGACAATATTGAATTGCAGGTACTTAAAAATGCTGAATATCTGCATCAATGTATAAAACAGTCACCTAAATTGGAATTACTTTCTAATGATGATATCGGTCGTTATGCAGGTATAGTCCTTTTTCGACACCGTAAAATAAGTAGTGAGCTACTTTATCAATCTCTAATGAAACAGGGTATTGTTTGTGCTGCTCGTGGTGATGGTGTTCGTTTTTCTCCCCATTTTTATACTACAAACGATCAAATTAGTCGTGCTGTTGAAGCAGCCGAGTCCATGAACTGACGACTATTTTCCCGTTAAAATCAAGTTTTCACACAATTCCCTTTCTATATAGTTCATAACGATTGTAGTAATCCACATTTACTCCTTTATTTTTCTACTAGAATTAGTACTAACAGCCTCAGGCAATAATTAACAACTACGGAATGTAGGTGATATGTCGCGCATAGTAAGTAAATATTATGCGTTGGAGTGTCAAATGAATATGGGAATTCGAAAACGTATATATATGTTCATCTCTCGATGGCTGAATCATGAGTCCAGATCGAAGCATGAGCTTATTCATCTATCCAGCTTTGAACGTCTCTGTCATGAGATTCACCCCGGTGATGTGATCCTTGTGGAAGGCCGCAGTCGTGTTTCAGATGTGATTAAAATGATTACCCAAAGTTCATGGACACATTCTGCAATTTATATTGGTCGTCTTTTTGAAATGGAAGATACAGAATTAAGGGATAAGATAGTCAATCAATATGACCTTGAGGTTGGTCATCATTATATTATTGAGACACTATTGGGTGAAGGGACCGTAATACACTCGCTGGAAAAATATCAACAGGATCATTTACGTATCTGTCGACCTAAAGGGCTCTCACATACAGATACACAACATGTTATTCAATATACAGTTGGTCGTCTGGGATCAGATTATGACATTCGCCAGTTACTCGATTTAGCACGATTTCTATTTCCCTATGGGATTTTACCAAGACGCTGGCGTTCAAGCCTGTTTTCTCATAATGCCGGTACTTCCACACGTACCGTTTGCTCTACTATGTTAGGTGAGGCTTTTCAGTCAGTACGCTTTCCTATACTGCCGTTTGCAGAAAAAACCAATGATGAAAAAATACATTTATATCAACGTAATCCTCGTTTAACGACGCCTAAAGATTTTGATTTTTCTCCATACTTTGAGATTGTGAAGTACCCTTTTTTCAATCTGGATGATCTTTCTCTATACCAGCATCTTCCCTGGGCCAATGTGGATCTATATTGTAATAATCCTGATGAGTGTTATACGACAGATATAATTAATAACACCGAAGTTAAAACTGATGCTGGTAATATGACTGATATTAGCGCAGCAACAAATAAAAATATGAACAAGGTTGACGATTCTGACATTATTAAAGAGACAACTCAGTCAGTAAATTTTCTGGATAAGTTGTCACCTAGTCACTCTGGGGAATCCTCATGAGCGATAGTGTTAACACACAACCCTGGCGTTTACGTTGGATTTCCGAACCATTACTTAAGATGTTTCGTCGTGCTACGCCTACGATGTCGCAGACTGAACGCGAAGCACTGGATGCCGGTTCAGTCTGGTGGGACGGTGAACTATTCAGTGGTCGACCTAAATGGAAGAAACTACGCAGTCTTCCTGTTCCAACCATTCTGGCTGAAGAGCAGGTCTTTATTGATGGACCGGTTGAAGAACTCTGTAAAATGCTGGATGACTGGCAGATAACGAATGAGCAAGGCGACTTAAGTCCTGAGGCATGGCAATACATAAAGGATAATGGCTTTTTTGGAATGATTATCCCAAAATCTTATGGTGGCCTGGATTATTCAGCGTTGGCCCACTCCTCTGTTGTATTGAAAATTGCAACTCGTAGTATTACGGCGGCGGTTTCAGTCATGGTGCCAAACTCTCTAGGCCCAGCCAAGTTACTACTCGAATATGGAACCGATGAACAAAAGGATTATTATCTACCTCGATTGGCCAAAGGACAGGAAATCCCCTGCTTTGCTCTGACCAGTCCACATGCCGGTAGTGATGCGGGTGGGATTCCGGATTATGGCATTATTTGTCGTCAGGATTTCCAGGGACAGAAAGACGTGCTAGGCATGCGTGTGACCTGGGAAAAACGTTACATCACTCTGGGGCCTGTAGCCACATTATTAGGTCTGGCTTTTAAGGCCTATGATCCCGAACATCTTCTTGGTGAAGAAGAAAATCTGGGTATAACCCTGGCACTGATTCCAACAGATACGGAAGGCGTGAATATTGGTCGCCGTCATAAACCACTTAATATTCCATTTATGAATGGGCCTAATAGTGGCAAGGATGTCTTTGTTCCTTTTGACTGGATTATTGGTGGGCAGGATCGGATTGGTCAGGGTTGGCGTATGTTAATGGAGTGTCTGGCAGACGGACGTAGTATTTCTTTACCGGCTCTAAGTACCGGTGCCGGTAAACTTGCAGCACGCAGTGTAGGTGCCTATGCACGTATTCGTCGACAGTTTAAATTACCCATTGGTCGCTTTGAAGGTGTTGAAGAAGCACTGGCCCGGATCGGTGGCTACACTTATATGATGGATGCTGCGCGGACATTAACGGCACAGGCACTGGATCGTGGCGAGAAGCCATCGGTTATATCAGCAATAGTTAAGTACCATCTAACAGAGAGCATGCGTAAAGTTATTAATGATGCAATGGATGTATTGGGAGGGGCTGGTATTTGTTTAGGTCCACGCAATCTGCTGGGACGGGTCTATCAGGCCATTCCTATTAGCATTACCGTTGAAGGTGCCAACATTCTTACTCGTAGTATGATTATCTTTGGTCAGGGCGCTATTCGAAGCCATCCATATATCTTTAAGGAACTGGAAGCCATAGGAGATGATGATCAGGAACGAGCACTGAAAAAATTTGATCGTGTCCTGTTCAGACACATCCGATTTTTTATTCTGAACAGTTTCCGTTCCCTGTTCCATGGTTTAACTGGCTCATTCTTTATATTTATCCGTGGACCTTCCCAAACTAAACGTTATTACCAACACTTAACACGCATGAGCGCGGCCTTTGCCTTATTAACCGATACCGCTATGATGACACTGGGTGGCAGCCTGAAACGACGTGAAAAACTTTCCGCCCGGCTTGGTGATATATTGAGTTACCTCTACCTGGCTTCTGCAACATTAAAACGTTTTGAAGATCAGGGTACACCTAAATCAGATCGACCAATGTTGCACTGGGTTTGTCAGCATGCCTTACATGAAATTCAAAAGGCTATTGATGAACTACTGGAAAACTTCCCTTCTCGCCCAATTGCATTTTGGCTACACTGGATGGTTTTTCCTCTAGGAAAACATTTTTCAGCACCTGGTGATAATCTGGGACATCAGGTTGCGGAACAATTACTACTTCCCTCCAATTCGCGTGACAGGTTGACCGACGGTATTTATTTACCAACATCAACCGATGAAGCCGTCGGGCGACTGGAAGATGCACTAAACAAAGTTATTCAGGCTGATCATGCGGAACGTAAATTGTATAAGGGGTTAAAGGGGTTTAAAGTTGACTACCACGGCCTTGAAGGATTGATCGAAGCAGGTCTGGAACAGGGGATACTTTCAGAACAGGATGCA
>JAPHRJ010000040.1 GCA_026196045.1 Gammaproteobacteria bacterium | reverse complement strand
TGGTGAACACTTAGGGTAAAAATGCCGAGAGCCCAATGCGTGGATAGAACAAGTGTTCACGATGACCAGAATGGGTGTTCACGTTCACCAGAATACGCAACTGCACTGTTGTTAGTATGCCAGATGATGAGCACGGCTACCGCAATGTTAGTGGTCGTCCAGATTATGATAGCGGCCACATTCCAACCGCTGGTTTTGCTGATCTCATGGAGGATCTCTCCGACACCAGTAGTCCAATTGAGTTTGCCGTACCAACACCTGAACAGTTCTGTGCTGCAATGGGAGCACTGGGAGTAGGAGTTGATTCCCGTGTGGTTCTTTACGACATGAACTATACGGCATGGGCCGCTCGTGTCTGGTGGATGCTGCGCTGGGTTGGTTTCGACCAGGCCGCAATACTTGATGGCGGACTAACCGCCTGGACATCTGAAGGTCGACCACTTTCTACTGAACCCGTTACACGATCTAAAAAACATCTCACGCCTAAGCCCCGGCCTGAACTAATTGCTGATCGGGGTGAGGTGCTTGCCAGTATAGATGACACTGCCGTCTGCCTAATTGATACGCTGCCCGCCGAGTTTTATCATGGTGAAATGACCATCTATGCACGACCGGGCCATATCCCCGGTGCAATCCACATCGATGGTCTCCATCTTCTCGATGAAAAGGGATACTGTCGGCCAAATGATGAACTGGTGGCTATGCACGATGGTGATCATAATGCCCGTACGATTACCTACTGTGGTGGTGGCATCGTGGCGTCTTTGAATGCTTTTATTATGACGCGACTCGGTTTTACTAACGTCGCGGTTTACACCGCATCCTTACAGGAGTGGGCCGCTGATCCTGATTTGCCGATGGTTGTTGAAACTAATTAGATTTCTTAACGAACTTTGTCAGAATAACAATTTGCTGACCATTAACCCGACCTTCAATGTGTTCAGGATTATCTGCAACTAATGAAATACCGCGTACCGCTGTACCGCGTTTGGCAGTGAAATTTGCACCTTTTACATTCAAATCTTTGATAAGCGTGACGGTGTCACCGGCTTCGAGTACGGCACCATTGCTGTCGATATGTTTTACCGAATCGTCATCACTTTGTCCTTCACCAGTAGCCTGCGCCCAGGCGAGGGTGTCTTCATCTAAATAAAGCATGTCGAGAAGTTCCTGTGGCCAGCCTTCTGCACTAAGGCGTGAAAGCATACGCCAGGCCATCACCTGTACGGCAGGCACCTGGTTCCACATACTATCGTTAAGACAACGCCAGTGATTTGTATCCATATTGTCCGGGTTATCTATTTGATCGCGGCAGGTCTGACAAATTAGAACACTCTCATCCGCACTGCCATCAGAATCTGGTGGTATTTCGTAAGCACTGAGATTATCACTTGCGCCACATAATTCACATTGTGATTCGCTACGGCTTTGTAATTCCTGTTCTGTGCTCATACTCAACTTATCTCAGTTTTAGTTTTTACCCGCATGTCGGGTTATCAGTTTATCCAGATTATCGGCAAAGGCTTTTCGGTCACTTTGACTCATCGCAGCTTGCCCACCCGTCTCAATGCCACTTGAACGTAGGGTGTCCATAAAATCGCGCATGTTGAGACGTAGTCTTATATTTTCTGCGGTATAGAGTTCACCGCGAGGATTGAGTGCTTGCGCGCCTTTATCAATGACTTCAGAGGCTAAGGGGATGTCACCAGTAATGACAAGATCATTCGCTTCGACGCGTTTGACGATTTCGTTATCGGCCACATCAAAGCCGGCGCTAACCTGAATGGAATTTATATTGGGTGAGGGTGGGGTGCGCACATAATGATTGGCAACAAGTGTTAAAGATGTTCCTGTACGATTGGCTGCCTTGAAGAGTATTTCTTTTATGACAACAGGACAGGCATCGGCATCGACCCATATTTTCATTTTTTATGTCCGTTAGTCTGTTATTTATAGTGATAGCCTGTATAGCTTATACCGTATTGGGTTTGCTTAACTGATCAGGTCGTAGTTTTGGTGTGAAATAGTCATCGGCATAATCTATATCTACTTCCTGTCCCTTGGCATCATGTAGGGGAAGTTCAGTATCAACCCAGCCACGCAGGCCAGTCTTTAGTGAGACTACATTCTGATAACCCATTTGTTGCATAACATGAACTGCAAAAATACTACGTCGACCTGAACGGCACAGTACAATCACCTCTTTATCACGTGCATGAACCAGTTCTGGAATGGTCTCTTCAAAATCACATTCACAGGCGGTTTCAAGAATTCCACGGGGAACATTCAATGAACCTTTGATATGCATCGAATCATATTCGTAGGGTTCACGCACATCGACGATCAAGGGTGAGCGGACTTCAAGAATTTCTTCGAGATCCCAGGGAAAAATTTCTTTGACGTATTTCGCGCATTCTTCAACTAATTGATCAAAACGTTTCATGATGTTAGACCTTTACAACTAGTTATTTGTTGAGTTCTTTGACAGACCGTGTTCTACGGCCATGACGGCGGCTTCTACACGAGAATGGACTTCCAGTTTACGTAGAATCGCTTTTACATGTAATTTAACGGTACCATCAGAAATACCAAGATTACGGGCGATGGTTTTGTTACTTTGACCTTCGGCTAATAAGCCAAGAATTTCGGTTTCACGCGGAGTGAGTCCGGAGAAGGGACTATCAGCAGGTTTACTTTTTTCTGGTGTATTACCCTGAACGGCCCTGGCCAGAATTGGAGCCAGGTCAGGTGCCACAACTGTTTTTCCATTATCAATATCACGCAATGCCAGTACCAGTTGATCGGGTTCCATATCTTTTAATAAATAACCCTGAGCACCCTGGCGCAAGGATTCAAGTAAATCATTTTCATCCGTACTGGTCGTTAACATAACGATTGGAATTTCAAGCTTGTTCTGACGCAACATTTTCAGAACACCTAAACCATCAATGCCGGGCATACGCATGTCCAGCAATATAATATCAGGGTTAAATTCTTCGACCAGACGCATACCCTCATGTCCAGAATCAACTGAAGCAACAATTTCAATACCACGGCTTGCTAGCAAGCCCTCAAGTCCTGCACGAAACAGAGTATGATCATCAATAAGTAATACGCGGAGACCCATAATTATTCATCTTCCATTAAAGACGGTGCTTCATCAACATTAACTTCCGGGTAACGAAAGCGTAAAAATATGCGTGTACCCTCGTGAGGTTCACTTTCGATATTAACAGTACCACCAATACGTTTGGCACGTTCTTCCATAATACTAAGACCAAGATGATCACCAGAAGTACGATCAGATTGTGGTGCGATATGCATTCCGACACCATCATCTTCAATTAAAATATGGCAATCACCCTGTACATCACTTCGTAGAATGACACGTACTGCGTGTGCCTGACTATGTTTACGAATGTTATTCAGGGCTTCCTGAATGATACGCAAAGCCTGTACTTCGATGCTGGCAGGCAATTGCAGAACATTCCATTCTTTTTGCAGGAAGATGGAAATGTCACTCTGGTTACGGAACCGTTCAACCAGATGTTCTACGGCCGGGATCAAGCCGCGCTTATCAATGGGAGCACGGAAGTGTGTTATTAATTCACGTAGCTCGGCATAGGCCTCATCGAGGTTGTTCTCAATTTTTTCCATTTCATGCCAGATTGCAGGTTCCTGTCCCTGACGCAGTGTTTCATCCAGTACACGAACCTGAAAACGTAAACTGGCAAGTGTCTGAGCGAGTGAATCATGCAACTCATGGGCGAGACGGGTGCGTTCTTCCATAATGGAGAGACGATTGGATTCATCTTCTGAACGAGCTTTATCAATAGCCATACCCAGATGTCGACCAATGTTGGTTAACAGGACGGTAATGTCTTCTGGATCAGCAAATTCCTCGTTATCAACGTACAGGTTATAAACACCGAGAATCTTTTCTCGGTACTGCAAAGGAACCGCGATCATAGCGATATCGCTGTCATCGAAAAAAGCACGGTTTAATATTTTGTCACATTTTCTTATGTCTTGTTGATAGATGGCACCATCACGGTAGGCCGCACCACAAAGACATTGTTCCGAAGGCAGGGTTTGTTCGCGCTCCATTAAATCCTCATCAAGGCCAAGACTGGCCACCATGCGCATTTGCCCATCTTCAGTCACTAGTCTTACGACAGCCGCTTTTGCATTGACCACATTCTTGAGTGTTTCGAGAAAGCGCGTTAATAGATCATCAAGATCACGAGAGAGGTTAATACTGGCGGCGACATCATAAACAATTTCAAGCGTATGGTTCTTCTTCTCTATATGTTCCGTATGTTCTTTAATGTGTTCATCCATGTGCAATGTCAGATCTTCTAACTTGTTTGCAATGGTATTCACATTATTGGTAATGGGGCCATAGTTACCCTCGCGATTTTGCAGTCGACTTTCTACACGACCTGTTACCACTTTCTCAGCCCATTCGTTGATATCATTTAACGGTGTAATCAGGTTTTTATTAACGTATTGATAACGGAAAATGATAAGGCCCATGCTGAGAACAGGGAGAATGATGTACAGGGCTTTAGAGAGAGCAGCGGGTAGCGTTGAGTCAATAAGTGCCAGTAACAGCAGAGCGGCGGCCAGTCCACCGAGAATGAATGATTCCCACAGAAAACCTAAGGGACGAGTAGACGAGGATAACGCCGATCTCGCATTCTCTGGTTGGCTGTGGTTCATACTATTCTGTGTTAACTCTGTAGACACTGCAGACTCTCCAATAATATCAGCCTTCTATTATAGAGGAAGGCGACTGAGGCGACGAGTAGTGAATAGTAATATGTAAGTAATTGTTTCTTCTCGTGATATTACTAGTTTTTTGTGTCTGGTTTGTGATTTGGGTCATTTGGGTTCATGAATATGAAGTTAAATTGACCGGGTTCAATTTCAACAAAATCCAGCGTCGTGCCATTTAACAATTCATTACTGATGGCCGTAACAACAAGATCAACGCCTTCAGACTGCAAGCTTATATCATCCTGATGAGGCTTATCAGCAAAGCCCATGCCGTATTCAATACTACCATCTGCATTACGTTTGGCCGCAATACGCAATGGTAGATCCTGCGCCTGATTTTGTTCTGCTGATAATTTAATTTGTTTTGCTGCTTCAGGGGTAATGGTAATCATGTTTTCTCCTTATATAAGGTTAGAGTCAAGGTTACTTTTTACATTCATGAATAAATTCGACAAAGCGCCCAGCCCAGTGATTGGCCGTGGTATCGCGTAAATGGGCATAACAGGCCAGCAGGTTTTTATAAACGATGCCGTCGTTCTTGCCATCAATCCCGGTGCCTCGCAAAACTTTATAGGCATACTTCACCGGCTGTTCAAGATTTATCAGGGCTGAGTAGTGGAATTCATGGCCAGGGATAATATGTTCGCTTGAAATTTCCTTAACCATTGGCCAGGGACTATCATTTGTTTCTTCAAGCTGAATATAACCTCGTCCCTGGGGTGTAGGGTACATTTCTGTATCTGCGGGAATCGCACCCACCATATCATAACGTTGTTCCTGCCAGTTGATACTACGAGATAAATACATTAGACCACCACATTCAGCATAAGTAGGCAGGTTCTCATCAATGGCCTGTTTGATGCTCGCTCGTAATGATTCGTTAGCACTCAGTTCCTTCATACAGGTTTCCGGGAAACCACCACCGATAAACAGGCCATCACATTCTGGCAGTTGTGCGTCATTTAATGTATCAAAGAAAGTCAGCTCAGCACCGGCGGCCTCTAGTGCCTGTAAGTCACCAGGATAATAAAAACCAAAGGCGCGGTCACGAGCGATGGCAATACGAACAGATTTACTGACATCGGTTGATGCAATCCTGTAATCACTTTTGTTATTTGGTAATTCAGGTGCAGAAGCAGCAATATCGAGAAGCTTATCCAGTTCTACCTGTTGCTTGATTAGATCCGCAATCCGGGCAATCTTTTTAGCAGCTTCCTGATTTTCATTACTGGG
>JAPHRJ010000007.1 GCA_026196045.1 Gammaproteobacteria bacterium | reverse complement strand
GGTGATGCCAAAGCCGGTGCCACTAAGGCCGCGGCCTGTGCCGCCTGCCACAAAAACGACGGTAACAGCGACAATCCGATATGGCCCAAAACCGCCGGGCAACACGCAGGTTATTTGATGAAGCAGCTACGTGATTTCCAGTCTGGCGCGCGCAAAGATCCAACTATGACTGCCATGGCAGCGCCATTGAGCGCCCAGGATATCGAAGATCTTGCAACCTACTTCTCCGCCCAAAAAAGCAGTCCCGGAAAGAAAGGCGATCTAAAAAAATCCGCAGCGGGTGAACAGCTGTTTTTTTCCGGGAGTCTACAAAAGGGTGTTCCCGCCTGTGTTGGATGTCATGGCAGCGAGGCTCAGGGTAATCCGGCGGGTGATTTCCCGTCACTGCGCAGTCAACATGGAGCGTATCTGGTAAAAACGCTCAAGGATTTCCGCTCAGGAGCACGCCTGAACGATCCAGCACTAATGATGCATGACATTCTGGTCAAACTTAGTGATAAAGACATTGAAGCTGTGGCCGAATATTTATCCGGCCTGTAACGTGCTTCACTGACAGGACAACGTCCAGCATGGAGGAGCCCTGGCTACCCCGCCACCGGCCTCCTCCACATCGACGAGGTAGTTTTGAATCTAAATTACTGATCCGAATACCAGTACACTTTTGGAAAAACCGTTCGTCCTGAGCTTGTCGAAGGACAAGTCGATTAAGCACTCGATTTACAGCATTTCCACCTTCATGGTTCGACAAGGCTCTCCTGAGCGAAGCCGAAGGGCTCACCACGAACGTGGAAACTCACGGGTGATCTGGTATTCGGAACACCTATTTAGGCGGTTTAAAACGCTTAATTTTTGTATGCTGTCATTGCGATCTTCCTCTATGACAAAAAAACCGCAGGGATATCAATACAGGATGGCACTTGCAACATATTGAAACTAAACAGGGGACCAATGTGCAACCTGCGCATACTTCGTGTGCCAGGTTGCCGACCCCATGTTTCATATCCAGGGTTCGAATTCCATTAACATCAAAAACAAAAAAGCCCACTCTGATCATACAGGGTGGGCTTCTTATATTTGGCGGAGAGACAGGGATTCGAACCCTGGATGGGCTATTAACCCATGCTGGTTTTCAAGACCAGTGCTTTCAACCGCTCAGCCATCTCTCCAGATTTGTATATTTTTGAAATACCGCCCGTTTTAAGGCATTGGTCATTTCAATGCGCGGCAGAATACGCTAAAAAAAAGAAAATTTCTAGTCCTAAAAGCCTTGAAATTTCAACCTATTGCCTTGATATTAGAAACTATTCGAGTATGCTACTGTCAATAGAGATAGTTAAAAAAACCAAGGGGTTATAAATATGTATCAAAACCAAACTGTTGCACGGGGCTCTACATCGGCTCTAGCGACAAATAAGGTCTTACGCAACACGTATTCACTTCTGTCCATGACCATGTTGTTCAGTGCTGCGATGGCTGCTGTATCTGTATTCGTAGGTTCTGGATCAGGTACTTACCTGCTGTCAGTTGGTGCTGCATTCCTGCTGATGTGGTTTGTCCTGCCTCGTACAGCGAATTCATCCGCTGGCATTGGTGTAGTCTTCGCATTCACAGGCCTGATGGGCTTTGGTCTAGGCGGGGTACTTAACTCGTATCTGGCTCTGGCTAATGGTCCTCAACTGATTATGACGGCCTTTGGTGGAACTGGCGTGATTTTCCTCGGCCTGTCTGCTTATGCGCTGACGACTCGTCGTGATTTCAGCTTCATGGGCGGTATGCTGGTTGTCGGTTTGCTGGTCGTGCTGATGGCAGCGCTGGCCAATATTTTCCTGGCGATTCCAGCGATGTCTCTGGCGATTTCTTCCGTTGTTATCCTGATTATGAGCGGTTTCATTCTGTATGACACCAGTCGTATTATCCACGGCGGTGAAACCAATTATATTCTGGCGACAGTGTCACTGTACCTGAGCATTTACAACATTTTCATCCATCTGCTGCACCTGCTGGGTGCCCTTAGTGGTGATGATTAAGCTGTGGTGTTGATTAATTAACCAGTTTTGGACATTTTCACCTGTCCGCTGCGTTTCTTAGAAAAGCCCCGTTTTCGGGGCTTTTCCTTTTAAATAGTTTGCTCAAAAACCAATCAAGGACATACTTTAATGGAAACAGAAACCTGGATGAAAGTCGGCTCAGCCATCCTGCTGGGAATGATGATTCTTTTTATTCTTCCTCGTGCCAAAACCATGATTAAAGAGAGCCCCAAGGCCTCTTCTGATGACTGGAGAGGTATCCTGCTGCCACTCGTGTTGATCGTCGGATTTGTAATTCTGCTGATTATGGCTGTGTAATTTAGCCGTTTATTTTTTAGGCTTTGGCCGAACCCTGGCTGTAGCTTCGGCGACCAGAGGATTATCGGGCCAGTAATGTTTTGGATATCGGCCTTTCATTTCCTTCTTTACTTCAGGATATCCATTTTTCCAGAAACTGGCTAAATCCTGTGTCACCTGCAGTGGTCGCCTTGCTGGTGAGAGTAAATGGATCTTCAGTGGTAACCGTCCCGCCGCTATCGTCGGAGTCTGGCTGCAACCAAACATCTCCTGCATGCGCACCGCCAGAACTGGCGGAGATTCTGAATAATCGATACGAATTCGAGAGCCTGAAGGTACCTGAAATCTTTCTGGCATCCATTCATCTAACATGGATTGCCTGTCCCAGGACAACATGGCTTTCAATATGTTGTTCATATCCAGAACTGCAAAATGATCCAGTGTGGTGATCTGATTGGCAACGGGTGCCAGATAGGGACCCAGCCAGTCTTCCAACGAGTCCAGTAATGCCGTATCGGATAACTCTGGCCATTCACTCGTACCCTGTTCATCCAGTTCAAGCTGCCGAAGTAACATCACACGAGCCAGCCACTGTCGATTCTCATCAGACCACGGTAAGAGCTGCAGTCCCTGTTTACGGATGAGTTCAATCAGAAGCTGAGATTTTTTCTCTGGGTTAATTTTCCTGGATGGCCGCCGAGCTAGCACCAGATCACCAATGACATCCTGTTGCTCCGCCACCAGGCGTTGACTTTGCGTGTCCCAGTAAAGTTTATCTTCTGTTATAACCAGATCTAATAATTGATCTTCAAACAAATTACTATCAAGTTCAGCAGCCAGATAAATCCGATCCACAGCATCTCCCTGTTTGCTACCCAGATTAGCAATAACCAGCCAGGGAGTATTTATAAAGGCATCATGCTCACTTAACCGTGCAGCGCGACCATTACTTAGCCGGTATTCTGTACCATGTGCTTGTCGTTGATTTGCGATTCGATCAGGATAAGCACAGGCTAATAAAAAGCCTGTCCAGCGTGGGTCACTTATATCATTAGCACGTTGCCTATCATCACCTTGATTCAACTGAATCTTCGACAACAATTGTCGATAGTTTTTACTTTGTTGCTGTATGCGTTTAATTACGCCCTGCTGTGATCGACTATGTTCACTAAGTACTCGCAGGCGGAGCTGTATATCAACATCAGTTTGTTTAACAGGATCACGTTCAGATAATAGTGCTGCGATATCACAGGCCAGTGTTTCTAAACCAACCTGTTGAGCGATTAACATCATATGTGCTAAACGAGGATGCAGTGGTAAACCAGCCATGGCCTCGCCATGTGAGGTTAATTGCCATTGTCCATTTTCATTTTGTTTTACTGCACCCAGGCTGACTAACAAATTTAAAGATCGTTGATAAGCCGTGACAGGGGGAGGATCGAGCCAGCTTAACTCTGAGGGTTCGGACACGCCCCACTTCAATAACTGCAAGGCCAGGGGTAAAAGATCGGCCTGCTTAATTGCTGGCGATGAATAAGGAATGAGTTGTTGCTGCTGGCTCTCTGACCAAAGACGATAACACACACCGGGCTGTAATCGACCTGCTCTGCCCATGCGCTGAATACTGGAGGCCTGTGATACACGACGGGTATGCAAACGAGTCATGCCCGTTTTAGTGTCAAATGCGGCTTCACGACTTAGACCCGCATCTATCACAACCGTCACACCATCAATCGTTAAACTGGTCTCCGCAATATCAGTTGCCAGTACTATTTTACGTTTCCCCGATGGCGCAGGCTCAATGGCTGCACGTTGTTGTGCTAAGGTTAGATCGCCGTATAAAGGCGTTAACAGGATAGCTTTATTCTGTTCCCAGTGTTTCTGCAAAGATGTATGGACCTGTCGGATCTCTTTTTGTCCCGGCAGAAACACCAGCACACTTCCTGTCTCATCGGATAATGCTCTGTTAACCGTCGCCACGACAGTATTTAGAAGATCCTTCCCCGCACGCCAGGGTTCACCATACTTAACCTCTACAGGATGCAAACGGCCTTCACTTCGAATAACAGGTGCCTCGCCTAATAACTTTGCCAGTGCTGCACCATTCAGCGTGGCCGACATCACCAGGAGTTTGAGTGGCGTGTTATCGCGAAATAATTCCCGTGCCTGCAAACTCAAGGCAAGACCCGTATCCGCATCGATACTGCGCTCATGAAATTCATCAAAAATTAGCAGGCCGATCCCTTCCAGTGAAGGATCATCCTGCAACATCCGAGTCAGAATGCCTTCGGTTACCACTTCGATTCGAGTCTGCGCACTGATTTTGGTATCAAGTCTTACTCGATAACCGACTGTCTGCCCCACGGGTTCATTGAGTTGACTCGCCATGTATTCAGCGGCGGCACGAGCCGCAAGCCGGCGGGGCTCCAGCATGATTATTTTTTGACCTTTCACCCAGGATTGATCGAGCAGTGCCAGCGGTACCCGAGTGGTCTTCCCTGCACCCGGTGGCGCTTCCAGCACCACTTCATCCCGCTTGTTCAGCGTAGATAGCAGCTCAGCCAGGACATCTTCAATGGGTAAGTCAGACATTAATTCGCAATTTCAGGTGTAAAATTGTTGAACCCGGCCTCAATTTTGTTGCCAAAAGATTGGTTAAATACAGAAAAATAATATTTTGTTACTATACTGTAAGCATAAGAAATATCACGCATTTTAGTTTAAATAAATACCACGCAAAGGAAGATTTATGAATACAAGTGCCATTGTTACGCTGGTCATTCTCGCCCTGATCACTGTTTATATAATAAGTATCTTCAACCAACTGGTTGCCCTGAAAAACCGATACAAAAATGCCTTTGCTCAAATCGAAGTGCAACTTAAACGCCGCTACGACCTGATCCCGAATTTAGTTGATACAGCCAAGGCCTATCTCAAACATGAACGGGAAACACTGGAAGCCGTGATTTCTGCACGTAATGCCGCGGCCGGGAGTCTTGCTGCTGCCGCTGCTGATCCGAGCAATGCTCAGTCCATGCAGCAGCTGATGAGTTCCGAAGGTGCGCTGGCCGGTGCACTGGGAAAACTGAATGTTGTGATGGAAGCCTACCCCGATCTCAAGGCCAACACGAATATGATGCAACTGAGTGAAGAGCTTACCAGTACCGAAAACAAGGTAGCCTTTTCTCGTCAGGCTTTTAATGATCAGGTCATGGCTTACAACACTTACAAGCAATCATTTCCACAAAATGTACTTGCCACTTCCTTTGGACATAAAGAAGACGCTACCCTGCTGGAATTTGAAGATAGTGCCGAAATTCAGGCCGCTCCCAAAGTCTCCTTTTAAATTATCCTGACAAGCAGGTCGTTTTATGGATTTTTTTCAATCCCAGGATAATGCTCGTAAGCAAACTTTCCGTCTGGTTATTCTTTTTATCCTGGCGGTTTTGTCCCTGATTGTCCTGACCAATCTACTCATCATGTTTCTGTTTGGTTTTATGGAAACCCAGATCCCAGGGCAGACTGAACTACCAACACAATTTAACTGGCCGATATTCTTCATGGCGGGTGCGGGTATTGGACTGGTCGTCCTGGCGGGTAGTATATACAAAATCATAACACTGAATGGCGGCGGCAGTCGTATTGCAGAAATGCTGGGCGGACAACTGCTCTATAACGACGGCAATGATGTTCACAAACAACGCTTATTGAACGTAGTTGAAGAAATGGCGATTGCTTCCGGCACGCCCGTTCCTCCTGTGTATTTACTCGAAGAAGAAGGCATTAATGCCTTTGCCGCTGGCTTCAGTCCCAGTGATGCAGTTATTGGTGTGACACGGGGTTGTATTGAAAGCCTTAACCGCGAACAGTTACAGGGTGTGATCGCCCATGAATTCAGTCATATCTTAAATGGCGACATGAGACTGAATATTCGTTTAATGGGGATTCTGCATGGCATCCTGATTATTGGCATTATTGGTTATTATATTCTGCGCTCAGCCGCCTGGTCAGGTGGTGGACGACGTTCCCGTAATAATAGTCCTGCCGTCATGCTTGGACTGGGCTTTGGTCTGGTTACTATTGGCTATGCCGGTACATTCTTTGGCAATCTGATTAAAGCGGCCGTCAGTCGTCAACGTGAATTCCTGGCCGATGCCTCTGCGGTACAGTTTACGCGTAACCCGGATGGCATTGGCGGTGCTTTGAAACGTATCGGTGGAAATATGCATGGTTCCCTCCTTGATAATCCAGGCACATCTGAAGTCAGCCATTTGTTATTTGCTCAGGGTTTTACAACCTGGTTTTCATCCCTGTTTGCCACTCACCCTCCACTGGAAAAACGCATCAAGAAAATTGATCCACGCTGGAATGGAGAGTTTGATTCTGGTCAACAGACTGTGACAGAAGAAACTGACCAGACCACCACAGAGACACATACAGCAAGCCAGGCGACGGCTGCACTCACTACAACAGCGGTCATGGCCGACATTATTTTATCAGCCAATCAGGTTGGCCAGATCACACCACAGGCACTTGCCTATGCGCATGACCTGTTACAGACCATTCCTGAACCCTTACTCACTAATGTGCATGAACCCTATGGTGCGCGCGCCATTGTATATTTATTGCTACTGGATGAAGACAAAACTATTCGCAACCAGCAACTCACTCATTTACATGAACATGCCGATGACGGTGTATATGAAACGGTTATTAAACTGATTTCAGATGTTGAAGTGATTGAGGTTGAGTACCGACTCCCTTTAATTGATCTAAGCCTGTCTGCCTTACAGCAATTATCGGTAACACAGTACGAGTTATTCAAAAACAATATTAAAACCCTGATTGAAACCGATGGTCGAGTCAGTCTGTTTGAATGGTCTTTACAGAAAATTCTTACACATCATCTGGATCGTACTTTTAATAAAGCCAATAACCGTCAAAACAAATATTCCTCACTACATCAGTTAACGAATGCTATTAATATTCTGCTTTCGACCCTGATCTATGCTGGTCGTCAGGATGGCATCAGTGATGCCGAGGTGTTTTTGATCGCCAAAGAACAGCTAGGTATTCCAACTTTAGAGCTACTAACAAGAGACAAACTCAGTTTATCCAGTCTCAATAAGTCTCTGGATCAGCTAGATAAACTTAAACCCCTCTTGAAACCTCAGCTTCTAAAAGCCTGTGCAACCTGCATTTGTGCTGACAACAAAGCCACGGCACTGGAAAGCGAACTCTATCGAGCCATAGGAAATACCCTGGATTGCCCTATCCCTCCATTGATACAGCGCAATAAAAACTAAACTTTTTCCCGCTAGAATATTGATCTTGTTCACCAAATGTGGAGGTTTTTCATGGCTACGGTACAGATCGATAAGGATGATATTTTCTATGCAGTCCAATGGCTAAAGGTAAAACTGGAAGAGCCAGACTGGTTAACCGATGATTTTGATAAGGTCCTGGCAGCTCGAAAGGAACTTAATAAATTAAAAAATACTAATAAACCGGATAAGCTACAGGAGTTTTGTGATAACTGGTTATCCGAGGAACAACATGCTCAACTCGATAAATCACTGTGCATCGATAGAAAAAGACGGGAACATAAACCGAAGGACAAACCTGTCAGCGTCAATATGACTGAGCGTGCTTTTATGATCCTGAGTCGACTCGCACAGCAAGAGAGCTGCACAGTATCAGAAGTTATAGAGAAATACATGTTTGAACATGTTAACTGTGGTGATCACTGAGCTGTCAGAGCTCGGGGGTACTGCCCCCCTTGACACTTACCTTAACATTTGGCGAGTCAGTTAGACGCCCTGGACAGGTTGCTTAAGTTTGCAGTCAGGTTCCAAACACACCACTTTTTTTAATACCATCAAAAATGAACTGAACTGCCAAAGCTGACAGCAGAACACCCATGATTCGACTTATAACATGCATGCCAGTGACACCGAGAAGCTGATGAATTTTATCTGCAAGCAGCAATGCGATTCCGGTGAGTAGCAAAATGGCAAGGAGTGACGCAACAACAATTACTTGCCGTGTTAGATCTCCTTCTGCATTTGCCATCAATAGAATAGCTGCACCCATAGCACCAGGCCCTGCGATGAGTGGCGTAGCTATTGGGAAAATAGAAATATCCTGTTTCGATACCGCCTCACGCTCTTCATCGTCTGTCGTCGAAGTGCCGCCGGATGAGCGCGCAAACACCATTTCAATGGCAATTAACAACAGTAAAATCCCGCCTGCTGTTCTCAAGGCAGCTAGTGAGATACCAAGACTAGCTAAGAGAAGCTCCCCGATAAAAGCGAATGCGACCAGAATTACAGAAGCAATCAACGTCGCGCGGATAGCCATTGATCGCTTATACTCAAGCGTTCCCGTTGCCGTCAGAGCAGCAAACACAGCCGCAACGTCGATTGGGCCAATCGTCGCAAAGAAAGTTGCCAGAGCTAAGCTCGCAGTCTCAATCATTCAGTTATCACTAAAATGTTTTCCATTTAATGGTTCAGCTGTGGAGCGCGAGGCGCTTTTTGCCACATGTCACACATGAGTAATTTGTTATCGTTTTGCATGTTGAAAGAACAAGTGGGTTCCAAATTTATGGCAATGTTAAACACTTACTGGCCCATAATTTTTAAAGCAACATATGGCGCAACTATAAAAACTAAAGTCACTATTTTATAAATACTCAGAAAATCAAAATACTTAGAGCTTAATACTTTTTTGTCTATATCAAGCATCTTGCTGTGAATTGAAGATATTGTTTCTCTCATAAATATTAGAATTACGGTCGCTAGAAGAAGATAGGCAATATTTATTACTGATGCCCACCCTAATAACTCAGTTAATTGTGAGATAGTAATCATAACTTTTTCCTCTTATTATAAAATGATTTCTGGTATGTGTTTAACAGTATATTGTGCCGCTTACGCAGTATTGGTAATAGTGCCGATGCGGCCTATTGTGTGATTGACCGATTTTTCTCATACTTCTTTACGTAGAGAACCATCTCAGTTTCAAATTTGCTGAACCCGTAGTCCATCTTCTGTAGTCCATCTTCTATGGTTTAATACTATCCAACCCACCCATATAAGCTTTCAATGCTTCTGGAACCGTGACTGAACCATCAGCCTGCTGATAGTTTTCCAGTATCGCGACTAACGTACGACCCACGGCCAGACCGGAACCATTGACGGTATGTACCAGTTCCGGCTTACCGGTTTCAGGATTACGCCAGCGTGCTTTCATACGGCGGGCCTGGAAATCTTCAAAGTTACTGCAGGAAGAAATTTCACGGTATTTATTTTGTCCCGGTAACCAGACTTCCAGATCATACGTCTTGGCAGAAGAGAAACCGACATCACCGGCACATAAAGCCATGACACGATAAGGAAGTTCTAATCGTTTTAGTATTTCTTCGGCATGGCCGGTAAGTTCTTCCAGTGCCTGCCAGGAATCCTGAGCGCGAACGATCTGTACCATTTCCACTTTTTCGAACTGGTGCTGACGAATCATGCCACGGGTGTCTTTACCATATGAGCCTGCTTCACTCCGGAAACAGGGTGTGTGACAGACATACTTACGTGGCATATAGTCATTTTCGATAATAGTGTCACGTACGATATTCGTGACCGGTACTTCAGCAGTTGGTATCAGATAAAACTCGTGCTCATGTCGTACCTTAAACAGATCTTCTTCAAATTTTGGTAACTGCCCTGTTCCACGTAAACTTTCTGCATTTACAATATAAGGTACATAGGTTTCGGTGTAACCATGCTCAGAACTATGTAAGTCAAGCATGAACTGAATCAACGCCCGATGTAAACGTGCAATACCACCACTCATCAGTGCGAAACGAGAACCGGTGATCCTGGCTGCGGTTTCAAAATCCAGCAATCCTGTTGCTTCACCCACATCGACATGATCTTTGGGTTCAAAATCAAACTGACGCGGTTCGCCCCAGCGTCGAACTTCCTGGTTATCATCTTCATCTTTTCCATCCGGCACACTGTCATGCAGGATGTTTGGAATCCCCATTAACAGATCATTAAGTTCTGTCTGTACCGTGCTTAACTCTTCTTCATTGGCTTTGAGTTTATCGCCAATACTGGCAACGGCTGCCAGGATATCTGACGCATCTTCACCTTTGGCCTTGGCCTGTCCAATGGCTTTGGATTGGGTATTACGTTCACTTTGCAGCTGCTGGGTTTCAACCTGCAAATCTTTACGTTGGGATTCCAGTTTTTCAATTGCACTGGTATCCAGTACGAAACCACGACGTGCCAGTTTGTCGGCACAAGCCTGTAAGTCATTGCGTAACAGTTTTGGATCTAACATGAGTTTATTATTCTCTTACTTGTTCTTTATTAATTAATTTGTTTACTGATTTATATTGGCTGTCCAGGTCACCATGTGACCGGGTTTAATAATATCACCCAGATGTGATAGTACCTTTTCAACTTTTTCGGCACTGTCAAAGAATTCAACCACCACAGGCAGATTCAGGGACAGGTCCAGCAGTTCTAGTCCATGGATCACACCATCTTCACCGTATCCGGTAATACCACGAAATACGGTCAGTCCACGTAACTTTTCCCAGTCGTGCAGACGTTTGATCAGGTTCTTTAACTGCCCTTCTCCTTCAGCCAGATAAATCCGCACCATCATAACTTCTGTTGTATTCATAATTGTCGTCCTAGCATCAATCCTAGCCAGCAAGCTGTAATACAGGTTACAACACTGGCAAGTACATTAATCATGGCTTTTGACAGTTCGCCATTTTCAATCAGGTTAAGGGTTTCTATGGAAAACGTCGAAAATGTAGTAAACGCACCCAGAAATCCGACCAGAATTATCGCACGCCAGTAGGATTCCACGCCCAGTCGTTCAATAAGCACAATATACAAAAAGCCCATCAGCAGAGAACCGACCACATTCACCGTCAAGGTACCGTAGGGAAATCCCCGCCCTGCCAGGAGATGCACTCCATTAGAAACCAGATAGCGGGATACCGCACCCAGGGCACCGCCTGCCGCAATGGCCAGTATGTGATTCATTCAATCTGCCTGTGAAAATTCAATTTTTACGCATTATACAGTAAATATCTGACTGTTTATTAACGGATTTTTGTCCAATGTGCCATAAATATCCAGTATAAAAGTAGACGACTAAAAATTTCGATAAAACCATTCCGTTCACGCACTTTCAACTGTAGTTCATCTGTAAATTGCCGATAGATTCTTTAGATTAAATAGATACTTATATTACAAACACAGGTAGTGAATAAAAATGGATCTGGCAACCTTAATTGGGCTAATTATTGGCGCAGCCGTGATCGCCATGGCCATGCTAAGTGGCTCTGATATTACGATTTTCATTAATGTGCCCGGACTGTTAATTGTCTTTGGTGGCACATTTGCCGCAACGTTGATTAAGTTCCCTATTGGCGATTGCTTTCGAGCAATTGGGCTGGCAACCAAAAAAGCATTCTTGCAAGAGGCCGATCACCCTGCTGAATTGATACAACTGGCAAACACACTCACAGAAACCGTGCGTAAAAAGAATATTATTGCACTGGAAGATGTTGAGATTGAAAACACCTTTTTTAAGAAAGGTATTCAATTATGTACCGATGGACATAAACCAGACTTTATAAGGAATGTGCTCGTTAAAGAAATGAACCTGTCTATTGAACGGCACGAGATGGGAGAAAAAGTGTTTCGAGCTATGGGTGAGTCTGCACCGGCATTTGGCATGATTGGTACGCTTGTAGGTCTGGTACAAATGCTCAGTAGCCTGGAAGATCCCAGCGCCATTGGGCCAGCCATGGCTGTGGCCTTATTAACCACGCTTTATGGTGCATTGTTTGCTAATCTCGTTGCCCTGCCAATTGCGGACAAATTAAGAAGTCGTACCGATCAGGAACGCATTAACAAATCACTAATTATCGAAAGTGTTATCGGTATATTACAGGGTGTAAACCCAAGAATTCTTGATGAACTGCTCGAGTCTTATCTTCCGGTCAATAAACGTCATGTGATCGGCAATAAGGATATTGAACCACCTGAAAGCACTTCAGGTGACACGGCCGATGAGACGGCCTGACACGATTCACAACTACCATGAGTAAAGTCATTAATACAAACAACACACCTGCATGGATGGTGACATTTGCCGATCTAATGGCGTTAATGATGACCTTCTTTGTACTACTTTATTCATTCTCAAAAATAGATGAAGATAAATACAAATCAATCGTTGATTCTATGGCAAAAGGATTTGATGGTGTTCAATGGATAAAACGTCGGCTTATTGAAGATGATATTATTGGGCCAGATCCAGGCATTATCGCTCCGCCTGTAATATCCAAACCAGAACCTAAACCTGAACCTGAACCTGAACCTGATATAGCAGAAAAGCCAATAGTCCAGGAAAACTCGGTTGAAGTTTCACAAAAACCTGTACCACCTGAACCACCTGAACCAAACCAGGTGCTTCTAGATCAACTTAACCAGGGACTCGAAAAAGAAATTGCAAAAGGTTTGATGCATGTTGAACAACAGGGAAACAAGGTTGTAATTCGTTTTCCGGAAGATGTTTCTTTTACCTCAGGAAGTGATCAACTGGTAAAGAATTTTGTCCCTGTCATTCACCGTATCAGTACTATTCTGCATAATTCCAAAGGTAAAATTACAATTGCAGGGCATACAGATGATCGACCAATCTCTACTAAACGTTTTAGATCGAACTGGGAGCTTTCATCCTCACGGGCTGTTTCTGTGACACACCGTCTGTTAGAGACTCAACAGATTGACAAAAAACAGATCACAGTCGTTGGCCATGCCGATACTCAACCACTTGTCCCGAATACGTCTAACGAACAGCGAGCAAAAAATAGACGGGTTGAAATTAGTATTTTTAAAGCCAAAATCATTAAATAAAGAATGAGTACATTATAAATTTGAAATGCCTATCTGGGTCTTACAATCTGGTTACCCTCACGCATCCAGTCCGTAATACCATGACGTACATTATAAATCTGACTGTATCCCATTTTCTCAATCAAATAACGAGCCAGCCCATCTGTTCGATTACCCGTACGACAAATTAAAATTACAGGATCATCCTTACCAATTTTTTTACTAAAGTTTTCAAAAAAACCAGGCACCACACGTCCTGACGAATCAACAAATGTCAGCAAGCGACTACCAGTAATAACACCCGTTTTCTTCCACTCTTCAGGCCGTCGGACATCAAATACTGGTATCCCCTTTTCCTGTAACAACTTCAGTTCAGCATTGTTGATATTGGTATAAGGTACTTCACCGCAGGCGGTCAAAACCAGCAATATAAAGAACAGTGTTCCTAAACGTATAAGCATTACTTTATCCTGTTAATTAATTCCGTTATTGACAATATTTACAGCAATTAGTTGTTGTCTATTAATTTAATTCACTAAATTAATAGACACTCATCTTTCTTACTTACATTCTTCAAAAACTTGAGAACTACATTCGGCACAAATACTTTGATCCACTTTTTTGTATAAAGCTGAAATAGCCTTGCTCTTTTTATCAAAAAAATACTCATTTCCAATTTTAGCAACAAAACAACTTCGACTAACAAATTCATAAACACTGGCTTTCAGATCGGCAAAATACAAACCACCACCCATTTTTTTCAGTCGATTAGCTTCGGTAACCAGCATCTCAGCACCACTTAAATCGATAAAATTAATTCGACTACCAATAATCAATATATGTTTAATTCTTTCGTTCTCAACAATATGATGAATTCGGTTCTGAATATGGTTTGCTGAACCAAAGTATACAGACATATCAACACGAATAATTTTTAACTGCGGGCACTGGTTTAGAGGCTTTTTGTTAATATTGAGCAAATGTTTCTTGCCTGTATCCAGCTCAATATCCGGTGCCAGGGTTACAATTTCCGGAGTGGATGTGCGCGCCAGGAAAAGGATTAATGACAATATCACACCCAAATAGATTGCAAATTCCAGTTCCAGGAACAGCGTGGCAAAGAATGTCGTGAGTAAAATACTGGTTTCTGACTTACTGTATTTAAAAATCTGTTTGATATGATGAAAATCAATCAGATTATAGGCCACAATTAAAATAACACCGCCCATGGCGGCAACAGGCAAATGGGCCGTCAGGGGCGCTATCAACAAAATAATCATCATTAAGAATACTGCCGCAAAAATTGCTGACAATGGAGTTTTTGCTCCAGCAGAATAGTTTATACCTGAACGAGTAAAGGAACCTGATCCCGCATAACTTGAGAAAAAACTACCAACTATATTCGACAGGCCCTGTCCCACAAATTCCTGGCTGGCATTAATACGCTGATTAGACTTTGTCGCGATAGAGCGACTAATGGACACGGCTTCAATCAACCCTAGCAGTGCCACCGCAAAAGCTTCTGGTGCCAGCGCTTTTATGGTAACCATTGAAAAATCCGGTGTGGAGAGTGGTGGTAAATGTGCCGGAATAGCACCAACCAGTTTAATCCCCTGTTCTTCACCACCCAGAAAAAAGGCCACAAGACTTCCAACGATAAGCCCAATTAACAAATTTGGATATTTAGGAAACATCTTTTTGCTCAGAATGGCAATGACCAGTGTTACCAGAGCAACCGTTAAAATAGAATAATTCGTTAATCCAATTTTATCCCAGATATCAACCCAGGTATGTAGAAATGAATCACCCTTTTGCAACGTGATACCCAGAACGCTTTTCATCTGACTGGTTGCAATAAGAATGGCGGCACCTGCAGTAAATCCTATAACAACCGTATGCGAAACAAAGTTAACCAGCTTACCAAAATGAGCCACACCAAATGCAAACTGGTATACCCCTGCAAGGAAAGTCATGGTTAATACCATTGAGACAAATTCCGGTGATCCGGGAGTAGCGTGGTGGCTAACGGAAGAAAAAATAACAATAGAAATGGCTGTGGTAGGACCTGAGATCAAGTGAAGAGATGAACCAAATAATGCGGCAATAATAGGTGTAACCATGGCTGTATACAAGCCGTACTCAGGTGGTAATCCGGCAATGGTGGCAAACGCTATCCCCTGCGGTAATACGATTACCGCACCAGTGAAACCAGCAGTAATATCATTACGCACACTCCCCTTATTAATCAAATGCCACCAATTAAGGAATGGAAAAATAAGT
>JAPHRJ010000126.1 GCA_026196045.1 Gammaproteobacteria bacterium | reverse complement strand
ATCCATAATAAAGCAAGATGAATACCATTGCGCAACGTTTAGAAGAAATTCAGACCCGTATCACACAAGCTGAAATCCGTTTTCAGCGTCCGCCGGGATCAGTCAAATTACTTGCCGTGAGTAAAACCAGACCTCTGGCTGATATTGAAGTGGCCCTGGCTGCCGGTCAGCTCAGTTTTGGTGAAAACTACCTGCAGGATGCCCTGCCGAAAATGGCTGCACTCAATGAGAAACAGGCTGATAACCCAATTAACTGGCATTACATCGGCCCCATTCAGTCCAATAAAACGAGCGCCATTGCCGAACACTTTCACTGGGTGCACACGGTTGATCGATTAAAAATTGCTCAACGTTTAAATGATCAACGGCCTGATAACCTGCTACCACTGAATGTCTGTATCCAGGTAAATATCTCAGCCGATCCCAACAAGTCAGGCCTGAATGCAGAAGAAACGGAAGCACTGGCGCAAACTATCCGCAACCTGCCACGCCTGAAACTGCGTGGTTTAATGACCATCCCAAAATATGAAACCGACTTTGATCTTCAACGGCTACCCTTTGCTGCATTACAGCAGTTATTTGAAACACTGAACCAGAAAGGATTTGAACTGGATACCCTTTCAATGGGCATGACTCAGGACATGGAGGCGGCCATTGCCGAAGGGGCCACGTTAGTCCGTGTGGGCACGGGTATATTTGGTGAACGCCACAAGTCATACCACAATCCATAATAGAGCGGTTATAATAATATTATACGTTGGACAACTTTAATGAGCTGGTATTTATGAACAATTTGAAAATTGGTTTTATTGGTGGCGGGAACATGGCCCGTAGTCTGATCGGTGGCTTGATTGCCAGCGGAGCCAGTAATGAAAAAATTCTTGTTAGTGCGATTGATGAGACTCACTTATCCAGTCTGCGTACTGACTTCGGTATTCGCACGACGACTAACAATCAGGATATTGTCGATGAATGTGATGTGGTGGTGTTTGCAGTCAAACCCCAGGTTTTGAAAGACGTATGTACAGCTCTGAATACACGCTCTGAATGTTTATATTTAACAGTTGCCGCGGGTATTCCTACCTCATCATTAATGAACTGGCTGGGATCTGATCTCGCTATTGTTCGTGCAATGCCAAACACGCCAGCATTATTACGTGCTGGTGCGACAGCCCTGTTTGCCAATCAACACACCAGTGAAGAGCAAAAAGAAAGTGCGGAATCCATTATGCGCGCCGTGGGTCTGGCTTTATGGGTTAATACTGAAGCACAGATGGACGCAGTAACGGCCCTGTCTGGTAGTGGCCCTGCTTATTTCTTCCAGCTAATGGAACATATGATCACTGCCGCCCATGACCTGGGACTGGATGCCAATACCGCACGACTCCTGACGGTACAAACCGCATTTGGGGCTGCAAAAATGGCGCTGGAAATTGAAAAAGATCCAGCGACCTTACGCCAGAATGTCACTTCACCAGGTGGCACAACTGAACAAGCCATTAATACCTTTGCCGAAGGTGGTTTTGAACAACTGGTCAATCAGGCTTTACGAGCTGCTCGTGATCGTGCCGAGGAACTGGCTAAAGACCTGGGTCAATAACAGAAGCAATTAACACAACACACATTTATTGTTAGAAGGGTTTTTTATATGGGTTATTTCAGTAATGCCGGTGCTTTTCTTATCCAGACTTTGTTTGGACTCTATATGCTGATCATCATGTTACGAATGATCCTGCAATGGGCCAGGGCTGACTTTTATAACCCGCTATCACAGTTTATTGTTAAAGCCACCAATCCACCACTCAAACCACTGCGCCGACTCATCCCCAGTATTGCTGGAGTGGACACCGCATCCATCGTCCTGTTATTACTGCTTAAAATTATCGAATTGCTCCTGCTAGGCTTACTCCCCGGTCAGGCGATACCGGGTATTCCCGGATTACTGGCCCTTTCAGTTGTTGAACTCTTCAGCCTGCTGGTAAATATTTTTCTGTTTAGTATTTTTATTCAGGCCATCCTGAGCTGGGTTGGAGGTGCTAACTACAATCCAGTCGGTGCCCTGCTACATCAAGTCACCGCTCCTGTATTGCGTCCTTTCCGTAACCTGATCCCACCGATGTCGGGGATGGATCTCTCTCCCCTTGCTGCCATTATCGCTATTTATCTGGTGATATTACTGGTGGTCACTCCGTTACGCGATTGGGCTGGCAGCCTGGCCTATGGTGTGCGGCCAATGATGGGCTTTTAAAATCCTCCACAAGTTCCACCCGTGACCAGCAATGCCTTCTACCACTGGCAGGGCGATATGCTGATCCTGCAAATCTATGTCCAGCCCAAAGCCAGTAAAGATGAAATTTCCGGTCTTCACAATGGCCACCTGAAAATTCGCATTACCGCTCCACCTGTGGACGGCAAAGCCAATGCCCATTTACGTAAATTTTTAGCTCGAATATTCAAGGTTCCCCAGTCACGGGTTGAGCTAACCCGTGGCACTAACAGCCGCCAGAAACAATTTCAGATCCGCCAGCCCAGGGCCTTACCCAGCGAAATAAGTAAAATATAAATTTGCTCAACTTTTTATTTAAATACAAGCAATTACTGTCGATTTTAGCTTGCGAAATCATCTCCACCCACTATTATTTATAGGATGCACCATTTCGGTGCCAAAGAATAAACATAATCCGTGGAGGATCCTATGTCGTCTAATAAACAAGCGTATTGGAAAGCCAATCTGCGCCTGGTAGCGGGCTGCCTGGTTGTCTGGTTTGTAGTGTCCTATCTGTTTGGTATTTTGCTGGTAGATGTACTGAACACCATTCAAATCGGAGGTTACAAACTCGGGTTCTGGTTTGCACAACAGGGTTCCATTTATGTCTTCGTCGGACTGATCTTTTTCTATGCTTCGCGCATGAATAAGCTCGATCGCAAACACGACGTACACGAAGACTAATTTAAGAAAGGGGACTCAATAATGGAACTTCAAACACTCACGTTTATTGTTGTTGGACTGACTTTTGCCCTGTACATCGGCATTGCCATCTGGGCACGGGCAAGTACCACCAGTGAATATTATGTTGCCGGTAAAGGTATCCACCCGATTGCCAACGGGATGGCCACCGCCGCCGACTGGATGTCCGCCGCCTCCTTCATTTCTATGGCGGGTTTGATTGCCTTTAAGGGCTACGATGCCTCGGTATACCTGATGGGCTGGACTGGTGGTTATGTATTGCTGGCCATGTTGCTGGCACCTTACCTGCGTAAGTACGGCAAGTTTACCGTTCCCGAATTTATCGGTGATCGCTATTACTCCAAAGCCGCACGAATTGTGGCGGTCATTTGTTTGATCGTTGCCTCGCTGACTTATGTAATCGGTCAGATGAAAGGCATTGGCGTTGCCTTTTCCCGCTTCCTCGAAGTTCCCTTTGAAGTGGGCCTGTTTGCCGGCATGAGTATTGTGTTTGTCTATGCCGTACTCGGGGGCATGAAAGGGATAACCTATACCCAGATCGCCCAATACTGTGTACTGATTTTTGCTTATACCGTGCCTGCTGTTTTCATTTCATTACAGCTAACTGGCAACCCCATTCCTCAGCTGGGTCTGGGTAGTACCATGGCCGATGGCAGTGGGATGTATCTGTTAGATAAACTGGATCTGGTACTAACTGACCTGGGCTTTGCTGCCTATACGGTGCAAAAAGGGACAACCATAAATATGTTCCTGCTTACCATGTCGCTGATGATCGGGACGGCTGGCCTGCCACACGTGATTATTCGTTTCTTTACCGTACCCAAAGTTAAAGATGCGCGTGTTTCTGCTGGCTGGGCATTGGTCTTCATTGCTATCCTCTACACTACGGCTCCTGCGATTGGTGCCATGGCTCGTTTGAATCTCATGAATACGATTCAAACTGGTGAAATTGGATCAGCCGAAGGTAACCTGGCCTACGATGAACGACCTGCCTGGTTTACCAACTGGGAAAAAACCGGCCTGTTAAAGTATGAAGATAAAAATGATGATGGCCGAGTGCAGTACTACAATGACAAGAACAAAGCCTTCTCCGATAAAATGGCTGCCGATGCAGGCTGGTCGGGCAATGAGATGGTCAAAGTTGACCGTGACATCATGGTACTGGCCAACCCGGAAATTTCCAATCTACCAAACTGGGTTATCGCATTAGTTGCCGCCGGTGGTATCGCTGCCGCACTTTCAACAGCCGCGGGTCTGTTACTAGCCATCGCTTCTTCTATTTCACATGATCTACTCAAAGGCGTATTTAGACCAGACATTACCGAGAAACAGGAATTGACTGCCAGTCGTGTCGCCATGGCAGGTGCCATTCTGGTGGCCGGTTACTTTGGTCTTAATCCTCCGGGCTTTGCGGCACAGGTGGTCGCACTTGCCTTTGGGCTTGCGGCCTCATCCCTGTTCCCGGCATTAATGATGGGTGTTTTTGTTAAACGCATCAATCGTGCTGGAGCCATTGCCGGTATGTTATCTGGCCTGGGTTCAACTCTGGTATACATCTTCTGGTACAAGGGCTGGTTCTTCTTCCCCGGTACTGAAATGATGGCAAACACTCCAGACAACTGGATACTGGGTATATCACCAGAAGCCTTCGGTGCCGTGGGTGCCCTGATCAACTTTGTAGTCGCCTGGTCAGTATCGAATGTAACCGAAGAGCCACCTGAGCATATTCAGCACATGGTGGAAGATATCCGTGTTCCCGGTAATATCGGAACACCCTCTGGTCACTGATCTCTTTTCTTAACTAACCACATACAAAGGCTCCAACTGGAGCCTTTGTTTTATCTATACTTAAAGCAGTCATTATGAATAAACATAAACTTACCGCTATTTTATTTATACCGATACTAGGCCTCGGTGGATTTTTTCTGGCTGGCTATTTACAGCAACCGGAACAAGCCACAGGCATTAAAACCATGACCTCGTCTGGCCCCTGTGTATTAAGCCAGCAATGTATTCTTAAAGCCGATAACTTACAGGTTCAACTCTCCTATTCTGGAAAGATGAAAACTTCAGAAGTAATCAATATTCACTTAACTACTTCATCGCCTGTCGACAATGTCCTCCTTGCTTTAAGTGATCCGAAGAAAAACTCTCAACCAGCACAGTTAAGCCGTGCAGACAATCATACGCAGTGGCAGGGACAATACCGTATTGAACCTTCTCTTGACCTGGATAACCTGATTATACAAATGGTTGTAATATCTAAAGATATACAATATTTAGCTGAAGTCCGACCCAGGCTTTAATTTTGAGTAATTAATAATGGAAATCGAACAACTTGAAATTCGTGACTACCTGAGCCAGTGTGCGCCACTGGATAAACTTGATCCCGCCGAACTGGATAAGGTTATTCATGCACTGGAAATCACTTATGTTAGACGTAATCGAGAACTTTTAACAATTGGTGGCACCAATCACACACTGTTCCTGATCCGCAGTGGTGCGATGGCGGTCTTTGATGAGCATGATGAATTACAGGGACAATATACCGATGGCGACTGGGTTGGTTATCGATCGGTATTAAAGGGTGGTGAGATTACGCTGTCAGTAAAAGCCATGGAAGATAGCCTGCTTTACTGTATACCCGGTTCCATATTCCTGCCACTTTATGAAAAGCATGAGTACTTACAACACTATTTTTCTCGACAAAAACCAGCACGCTTACGTAGTGCAATTGAAGAAATCCGAGACCTGCAACATAACCCGTTGGTATCCACACATGTAAGAGAACTGGTACATGGTCAGCCTTTAATGGTGGATGAGTCAACCAGTATTCGCCAGGTCGCTGAAAAAATGACGCGTACTGGTTATACCGTATGTCTAATCACACGAGATAATAAACTCACGGGTATTGTAACGGATCGAGCCTATTGCACCAAGGTCGTTGCCAGAGAGTTATCGCTGGATACACCGGTTACTGAAATCATGACTCAAAATCCTCGCACGATTCCAGCTAATAGTCTGGGTTCAGATGCACTATTGATGATGGCACGTAATAACATTCGTCACCTGCCCGTTGTTGAACAGGGTGATGTCGTTGGTGTAATCACCGCAACGGATCTGATCCGTCGGCAAAGCCATAATGCGATTTACCTGATCAATGAAATCTATCGCGCTAAAGATGTTGATGAACTGGAGACATTAAGCCAGCAACTACCAAACACCTTACTCAGCCTGGTACAAAATAGTTTGACGGCTTACGACATTGGCCATGCTATCAGTTCTATTGGCGAAGCCATTACCCAACGTTTATTACAGATAGCAGAAAAACAATTAGGTCCAGCTCCGGTTCCCTATGCCTGGGTGATGGCAGGCTCCCTGGCACGTTATGAACAAACGGCCTATTCAGATCAGGACAATGCTCTGTTTCTTTCAGATGACTATGAAGAGAATGCACATGGAGTCTACTTTGAACAACTCAGCCAGTTTGTTAGCGATGGACTCAATCAATGTGGATATCATTACTGTCCGGGTGATGTGATGGCCACAAATCCAAAATGGCGACAACCCGTTTCAGTATGGCAACGGTATTTCAACGAATGGATTGAAGAACCTGAACCCATGGCCCTGATGTATTCCAGTATCTTCTTTGATCTTCGTTGCGTATATGGCGAGGCCAGTCTACTTGAAAATATCCGCACTGAGGTTTTGAAAAAAACACAAAAAAACACTATCTTTCTTGGTCACCTGCTTGCCAATGCCCTGCAGTTTCACCCACCCATTGGTTTTTTCCGAAATTTCGTCCTGGAAAAAACGGGGGAAGAAGAAAAAGCACTAGACTTTAAAAAACGGGGCGTTATACCTATTACTGACCTTGCACGATTTTTTGCCCTGTCTGCCGGGCATCCTGCCTTACATACTCAGGATCGACTGGAGGCCGCCGCAGAAGCTGGCCTGCTCAGCCATGATGGAATGGAAGATCTACGTGATGCTCTGGAATTTATTGGTACCACACGACTACAACATCAGGCCTGGCAAATCCTGAATGACGAAGAGCTGGATAATTTTGTCTCACCAGAGCAATTATCATCACTCGAACGCCGACATTTAAAAGATGCCTTTGATGTTGTGCGCACTATCCAGTCTGTCATGGCACAACGCTATTAAGACTTAACATTATGTTTGCCACACTCTTTCCAGATATATACCGAAAATACCTGCTTAAACACAGTCGATCTGATGCGTTATCACCCTACTTGCAGGCACCGCTATCCTCTCCACAAAATACAATTCTGGAAACGGAGTTTCTTGCTCTGGACTTTGAAACCACCGGCCTGGATGCGAATACTGATGAAATTCTGAGTGTTGGTTATACCGTGATTAAAAACGGCCGCATTCACCTGGGTGAAAATGGTTATCACCTGTTAAAACCCGAAGCCGACATTGCGGCTCACAGTGTAACTATCCATGGCATTACGGATGATCACGCTCAGGAGGGCATGGCTCTGCTCAACATGCTGGAAATCCTTTTACAAAAAATGGCTGGGCGAGTCATACTGGCACACAATGCTTCTATCGAACAATCATTCCTCAATAGTGCCTGTAAAAAATGTTTTGGCCACATACTCCCCCTGCGTATTGTCGACACCCTGAAAATAGAGCAACGCCGTCTGGAACGTCGCCACCAGCATCCCGCCACTAACCAGTTGCGTCTGTTCAACTTACGTCACCAATACCACTTACCCCGCTACAATGCTCACAATGCCCTTGAGGATGCCCTCGCTACAGCCGAGCTCTTCCTCGCCATGGCCCATACCCATTGCCATGATTTAGATAACTGTAAATTAAAGGAATTTCTGTAGTTGATGCCAACTAAGCTTTACTAATAGTGCGTGTATTTTCCCCAATACCGTTATTTGGCTTCTATTTTCAACTACTGATCTGCAACCACTAAACTTCTACATTCATCTGCCGTTAAATACTGGGGAAATAGTAACCCCAAATCAGGCTGTTACGGGGAAAATGTGACTACCATCACACTATGTTTTGTATATCGCTGACGGATGCGGGGCTATCATTTACCGTTGGCACTAATGGAATAAAAACGAGTTTGAGATATGGCTACTGACCGCTTTACAGATCAAATGCAGGCTTATGGGCGCTGGAAACAGAATGTGACCCAGTCTATTGGCAAATATCAGCAGTGGCTGGAAGCCCATAAAATGATTTCACCGGAAATCGAATTGCGCATTTATGAATTAATCGAAGCCTTAAAATCTGATCGCCTCACGATTGCCTTTGTGGCCGAATTTGCTCGTGGCAAAACCGAGCTGATTAATGCTGTCTTCTTTTCAGAATACGATCGGCGCCTGTTGCCTTCGGAAGCCGGCCGCACCACCATGTGTCCGACTGAGTTAATGTACGACTCTAAAGAAAATCAAAGTTACATCCGTCTGTTGCCCATTGAAACTCGACTGGATGACACCAGTATTCAGGAACACAAAAAAGATCCTATCAACTGGACCACCATTAAACTGGATACAAATTCATCTGAAAAAATGGCGGAATCCTTCAAGGAAGTCGTAAAAACCAAAACAGTCCCTGGAGATGTTGCGGTCAGACTGGGACTCATTGCTGAAAGTGAAGCTAAAGAAGGGGAAATGGTAGAGATACCAATGTGGCGACATGCTTTAATTAGTTTCCCTCACCCTTTACTGAAAGAAGGCCTGACAATTCTGGATACACCAGGACTTAATGCGCTGGGTAATGAGCCTGAACTAACAATTAATATGTTACCTAATGCACAGGCGGTAATTTTTGTTCTAGCCGCAGATACAGGTGTCACAAAATCTGATCTGGACATGTGGTCCCATCACGTCAAGCCGTTAGAAAGTGATGCGCACCACAGTCGTATTGTAGTGTTGAATAAAGTCGATACCCTGTGGGATGAACTTAAAGGCGAAGACGCCATACAAAACAGTATTTCTACACAGTGTATATCGGCCGCTAAAATGCTGGAAATCCCAACAGATAATGTCTTCCCGGTATCTGCACAAAAAGGCCTGCTTGCAAAAATCCGTACAGATAAACCACTGCTGGAAAAAAGTAATATCCTGGCACTGGAAACCCTGCTATCACAGACTATCCTGCCACAGAAACAGACAATTGTTCGTGAAAGCATTGTCTCTGAAATTGGTGGCATGGTGAATCAATCTCGGGATCTAATTTCTTCTCGTCTTACTGGCGTTAAAAAACAACTGGATGAACTGAAAGGTCTTAGTGGCAAAAATGAAGATGTCATTATCCACTTAATGAAAAAGACTCGAGAAGAACAAACCGTTTATCACAAGAGCGTAGAAAGTTTTCAGAACAACAAGAAAACATTCTCTAACAAACACTCCGAATTACTTGGCCAACTAAGCCTGAATCGGCTTGACCAGTTAATGGCAAAAACTCGTCAGGATATGGCGGGAACCTGGACTACTGGCGGTTTAAAAAAGGCCATGAAAGAGTTCTTCGATATTATTCATGACACTATCGAAGCCGCGAATAAACAATCGCATCAGGTTAATACCCTGATCCAGACAATCTATCAGCAGTTCCAGCAACAACATGGTATGACTGATGCCAAACCAAAATTATTTAGCATGGGTAAATACAAACGTGATCTGGAACGCCTGTATCACGAAGCTGAGGCTTATCGTAATAGCCCGGTGACTACAATGACGGAACAGTCGTTCGTCGTGAAAAAGTTCTTTATTTCTATGGTCAGCCATGCGCGTAACACTTTTTTCCAGGCGCATCAGGATGCCAGTTCATGGGGCAAAGCCGCAATGGCACCATTAGTAACACGCATTAAAGAACATAAGTCGCAAATGGAAAAACGCCTTGAAAGTTTACGTAAGATCAATGAATCACGTGATACTTTACAGAGCAAGATCACCGAACTGGAACATCACACCGTTAAACTCCATTCACAACTCAAAGATCTCAACCAGCTTATGGAAACCATGAGTACGCCACTGGATATCGGAAGTGAAGCTGAACAAACCAGCCAGGTTGCCTAACTACACCCACTATTCAGTCTATTGAATAATGGTTTAAACAATAAAATAAAGTCTATACTGTTGCAGGTATTACTGCCTGCAACAGGCTGTAAATCCCAAACAATATAATCATACTTCCAGCCAGACGTCGAACCCATACATGTTTTACAAACTTATTAAGTGCAGAAGCGAATATGCCCATTAATAACAGGTTGGGTAATGTGCCAAGCGCAAAACTTAACATTAAAAGTCCACCATCCAGGGGACTACCACTGGCAATCGCCCAGAACAAAACACTATAAACCAGGCCACAGGGTAACCAGCCCCAGACTAATCCAAGTACGAAGGCCTGTGGTATCGTTTTAACAGGCAGGCATCGACGACCAACAGGTTCCAGGTAGCGCCAGACAACTACCCCGGCCTGCTCTACTTTCGCAAGACCAAACCACCAGCCCGCAACATATAAACCCATGGCAATCATAAACAGTCCAGCCATAAACTGCAGACTGGTTTGAAACTGATTCACTTCAACCAGCTGACCACCTAACCAGCTAATGCCACCGACTAATATTCCAGCAATGGTATAACTTGTCATTCGTGCCAGATTATAGGCGAACAAATAAGGCCAGACCGATGACTGCTTCTGCTGAGAGATTCCAAGACTTAAAGCTGCAACAATACCACCGCACATCCCAACACAGTGCACGCCACCCATTAGTCCAACCATGAATGCAGCAATGAAAGAGATATCCGTCGGCACAGTCTTACTCGCTTAACCTGTCGTATATTAATCAGATTTTTTGTTGAACAGCAGCTTTATCCGCATTCATACGCTGCATCAGATATAACACCAGGAGTATCGCTGGCACACCAATAACCGAAGCATAAATAAAGAAATTAAAGTAGCCATACCCTTCAACAATGGTTCCAGAGAAGCCACCAAGAAATTTTGGAACCAGGGTCATCAATGAACTGAATAAGGCATATTGTGTGGCGGTATAAGAAGTATTGGTTAAGCTGGATAAATAGGCAATAAATGCAGCCGTGGCAATACCACCACTTAAGTTATCTGCACTGATTACCAGCGCTAACATTGTAATATTGTGTCCCACCGTCGCTAACAGGGCAAACAGTAGATTCGTTGATGCGACCAGTATGGCACCTAATAATAATGGTCGCATAATGCCAAAGCGGACGATTAATATCCCACCTAAGGCGGCACCGAACAAGGTCATGAAGAAACCAAAAAACTTGGTAATGTTTGCAATCTCTGCCAGGTCATAACCCATATCAATATAAAACGCATTGGCCATAACCCCCATAGTGATGTCACTAATTCGAAACACACTAATGAATAACAAAATGATTAATGCCATCGAGCCATTACGTTGAAAGAAATCCGTAAAGGGACAAACAACAGCACCAATAAACCAGGCAACGGGTTTGCGCCAAAGATCAGGTAAATGAGCTGAGTTCTCAAGATACTCAATAACCTTAACTTCTCGTTCATAAACGTTGGTATTATTTTTAACGTCAGGTTCACGAACCATTAAAACCGTTATTATTCCAACCAGCATACAAGATGCCATGATCAGATAGGCCATTGACCAGCCCATGTATTTTCCCAGATAAAGTGCACCCGCACCTGCCACCAGTAGGCCCAGGCGATAACCACCGATATACATGGCGGCCATGGCACCCTGATATTCCTTATCGATGATTTCTATACGATACGCATCCAGTGCCACATCCTGAGTCGCAGAAGAAAAAGCGACAACCAGTGCAAATAATGCCATGCCGGTTATATTTTCTGAGGGCGATATACCAGCCATACCCACAAGGCCAGCAACAATTCCAAACTGTGCAAGAAACATCCAGCCACGACGTCGACCCAACCATTTATCTAAAAAAGGTAAAGGTGTTCGATCTACAACGGGAGCCCATAACACTTTGATAGAATACGTCAGTCCCACCCAGCTAAAAAAACCTATCACTGATCGACTAATGTCTTCTGTGGTTAACCAGGCTGATAATGTTCCAAAGACCAACAAGAAAGGAAGCCCAGCAGCAAACCCCAGAAACAGCATGCTAATAACTTTTGGCTGCAGATAAACAGAAACCGCATCTTTCCAGCTGGTTTGAGGTTTTAAATTGAATAAAGAAGGCATATAGTTAAATGATATTCAGGCAATTTTTATTAATGCTTGCTGTACTTTAGCACAGAGCCTGAAACGAGCTGTAACACTTTTTCCTGTGAAACCATTTGGGTCAATCTACTGGAATTTATTCATGCTAAAACGTCACCGCCTGCTTATTATCAGCCTGTCAGTTATCATTCTTCTGGCAGGATTTATTGCCTACGTAAAACGCCCACAACCGGTTGCAGTTGTGGTCCATAAAGTCGCTACAGGCGAAGTGCTATCAACCGTCGCCAATACCCGAGCCGGCACACTAAAGGCCTGCCGCAGAGCTAGTCTATCGCCATCCATTGGTGGACAAATTGAAAGTCTGCCAGTCAAAGAAGGGGATCAGGTTGAAGCCGGTCAACTACTACTGGAAATCTGGAATGATGATCTCCAGGCTCAGGTAAAGCTGGCCCAACATGAATATCAGGCAGCACTGGCTCGATCACGAGAAGCCTGTATTGTCGCTGACGTCGCCAGGCGAGAAGCCAGCCGTTTACACAAACTTCACAAACAAAAGCTGGCTTCAGAAGAAAGTGTTGATAAGGCCAGAGGGGAAGCCAATGCCCGACTGGCCGCCTGTGATGCCGTCAATACATCGGTAAAAGTCAGTCAGGCCCGAATAGATGTTGCAGAAGCGGCTCTTAATCGCACACGCTTAATCGCTCCTTTTAAAGGCAAGGTCGCTGAAGTAAATGGTGAACTGGGTGAATACCTAACGCCTTCTCCAATGGGGATTGCCACCTTACCCGCGGTCGATCTCATTGATTACACCTGTTTATATGTCTCCGCACCCATTGATGAAGTGGACGCGCCAAACATCAAACCCGAAATGCCGGTACATATTTCCCTCGATGCCTTTAGCAAACAGATATTTCAGGGACAGATTCGACGTGTTGCCTCCTATGTACTGGACATAGAAAAGCAGGCTCGTACCGTCGAAGTTGAAGCTGTCTTTTCAAATCCGCAAGAAGCGGAACTGATGCTTCCCGGTTACAGTGCTGATGTGGAAGTTATTCTTAATCGTAAACAAAATGTAATACGTATCCCAACGACCGCCCTGCTCGAAGGCAACAAGGTCATGATATTTACGGCAGATAATCTGATTGAAGAACGACAAATTGAAACTGGCATGAGTAACTGGAGCTACACTGAGGTCATTAACGGTATCGATATCAATGAGCAGGTTATCGTGTCGGTTGAGCGTGATGGGGTTGAAAATGGTGCTTCCGCCAAAATAGAAAGTACTTCTGACTAATGATAGAGCTTAAAGATATACACCGAAACTTTCAGGTGGGTGACCAGCAAGTTCATGCGCTGGATGATATCAACCTTAATATTAAGGCGGGTGAGTATGTTTCGATTATGGGGCCCTCAGGCTCGGGTAAATCCACCCTGCTGAATTTAATTGGCCTGCTCGACCAGGCCAACACCGGACAGTACCTGTTAAACCAGCAGGATGTCACCGGGCTGAATGATGAAGAACAGGCGGCTACGCGTAATCAAACCATTGGTTTTGTATTCCAGGCCTTCCACCTGGTGCCACGTTTAACGGCCTTCGAAAACATTGAGCTCCCATTACTACTTGCTGGCATTGATCCTGAAATCCGTAAACCACGAGTTGAGAAAGCACTGCTCGATCTTGATCTAACTGATCGCTCCCATCACACACCCGATCAACTTTCAGGCGGTCAACGCCAACGTGTCGCTATTGCACGAGCAACCATTAATGAACCTCGTGTATTGCTTGCTGATGAACCAACCGGAAACCTGGATTTAAAATCCGGTCAGGATGTCATCACGATTCTCGAACAACTTAATGCAAATGGTATTACTCTAATTGTTGTTACTCATGATATGAACATTGGTCAACGTGCCAAACGCCGATTGCACATGGTCGATGGTCGCATTGAATCGGATCAGACATAGCAACGGGATAATGATGAATTATGTTGGTATATAAATCTGACATTGTGCATTTTTCCTGGCGTGCATTGCGTGGCTATCCAACACGTACATTTCTGATGTTAATTGCCATGGCCATTGGTGTTGCCGCCGTCATTATGCTTACTGCGCTTGGTGAAGGCGCACGCCGTTATGTAACCAATGAATTTGCGTCATTAGGTACGAATCTCGTTATTGTCTTTCCTGGTTATTCGGAAACATCCGGACTTAATCCCGTTGCCATGGTTGGCAGCACGCCTCGCGACCTGACTTTAGATGATGCCCAGACACTGACTCGCAGTTACAGTGTGCGTCGCATTGCTCCGATCAATGTCGGCTCAGTGAATGTCAGTTATGAAGGGCGTAGTCGCGAGGTCCCCATCATCGGTAGTAACTATGAACTCATGGAACTACGTCACTGGGAACTGGCCCAGGGACAATTTCTGCCCAAGACCGATCTGGATCGTGCTACACCAGTATGTGTGATTGGTGGGAATATTCGTAATGAAATCTTTGGCGCACAACGTGCACTCGGTCAGTGGCTACGGCTGGGTGATCGACGTTTTAGAGTTATTGGTATCATGGGATCAGAGGGCCGATCCATTGGTGTAGATGTTCAGGATACGATTATGATTCCTGTGGCATCTGCCCAGCAGTTATTCAATACACCCTCCCTGTTTCGTATCCTGGTTGAAGCGAAAAGCCGTAGTGAAATTGAACCGGTTAAGCAATTTATTATTAATACCATAAAAGAACGCCATCAGGGCAAACGTGATGTCACTGTCGTGACGCAGGATGCCGTACTGGCGACCTTTGATCGTATCCTTGGCGCACTAACATATGCAGTCGGTGGCATTGCAGCCATTAGTCTTGCTGTCGCCGGTATACTGATTATGAACGTTATGCTGGTAGCTGTATCACAACGTACTGCTGAAATTGGATTACTTAAAGCACTGGGTGCCACTCCACGTACGATTGTTATTTTAATTTTATCCGAAGCCCTGATGCTTTCTGCCTTCGGTGCAGGACTGGGTTGGTTACTGGGAGAGTTAGGCAGTTTCGGAATCCGACAGGCCTTTACGACCCTGCCAGCACAGGCCCCACTTTGGGCGGTAATCATGGCTCTGGTCGTTGCACTGATTACAGGATTGCTCTTTAGTTTATTACCCGCCAGGCGTGCAGCACGGCTTGATCCTGTACTCGCGTTATCAGGGCGATAGTCATGCGCACACGTGATTTTTTTCGACTCACCAGCAGTTCATTGATTGCCCATCGTATGCGCAGCTTTCTTACTACTCTTGGGATCGCGGTAGGAATTGCCGCAGTTGTCCTGCTCACGTCAATTGGTGAAGGTGTTCATCAATTTGTCCTGTCAGAGTTTACTCAGTTCGGTACGACACTGGTTGCCATCAATCCAGGCAAAGCCACAACCAGTGGTGTCAGCATGGGCGTATTTGGAACCGAACGACCACTGACGATTGAAGACGCTCAGGCATTAAAACGCCTGCCTTATGCGCTGGCTGTCGTGCCTTTTGTTCAGGGCAATGCTGAAGTGGAATCCGGCAATCGCCGACGACGGACTACCGTTTATGGTGCTGGTGCACAAATGCCTGAAGCATTCAAAATGGATGTTAAATCAGGACACTTTCTTCCGAATGACGATCCCACCGCACCCCGTGCTTTTGTAGTACTGGGGAGCAAATTAAAAAAAGAGCTCTTCTCTGATAGCAACCCATTGGGTAAACGAATCACAATTGGCGGTAGCCGCTTTCGTGTTGTTGGAGTGATGGAATCCAAAGGTACGGTACTTGGGTTTGATATGGATGACACTGCCTATATTCCGGCTTCCCGTGCAATGACTTTATTCAATCGCGATTCCCTGCATGAAATTGACGTCTTATACAGTGAAGAAACTCCCGTGGAAAAAGTCACTGAGGGCATAAAACAACTGCTCATTTCACGTCATGGAAAGGAAGATGTCACCATCACAACTCAACAGCAAATGCTCGATGTCCTTGGCTCGGTACTCAATGTACTGACCTTTGCCGTGGCCGCCATTGGTGGCATTTCATTATTAGTGGGTGCCATCGGTATTGTGACTATCATGACCATTTCGGTGAATGAACGTACCAGTGAGATCGGGTTAATCCGCGCCCTTGGCGCTCGACAATCACAGGTTCTCAGTCTGTTTCTGGGAGAGGCGATTGTACTGGCGGGTATTGGTGGTCTGGCTGGATTAGGACTGGGACTGGGTATCGCCTATCTACTGAATCTCACGATCCCGGCCTTGCCAGTTCACACCTCGTGGAACTACGTTATCCTGGCCGAATTCATCGCAGTTATTATTGGCCTGGCCGCCGGGGTCCTGCCCGCTCGCCATGCAGCCAAACTCGACCCTGTCGAAGCCCTTAGAACCGAATAATCCTCTTTCCCCCCATAATCCATAAAATATTTATGGAGTTAGTTTTTATAGGGGAAAACCCTAATGTTTTTTTCCCAAATGACGATATGTAGTTTAAGTATTTGAAAAGCTTAATAGTCTTGTGTTTAAGAAGGAAATTACGTAGTCAAACCTGCCTACAAGCGCTTAATTTATACACAGCTTAATGAATCTTGAGTAAATTACTAAAGCTAGTCTTTTGTATTCCGATATTTATAAAGAATTGTAAACAAATGTTACACGAAGTTATGACATAACAATCAATTTTGTGGGCTGGAATTCCGGCCAATTAATAACAAAACGTAAAGAGTAGCGAGATGAAAAAGAATTTTCCGATTACCGGTGTTGAAGATAAATTTTCTGATGGAGCCAATATTCTCTCCACGACCGATCCGAAGGGCGCAATCACCTACGTTAATCAGGACTTCATCGATATCAGTGGTTTCACAACCGAAGAACTAATCGGTAAAAACCATAATGTAGTTCGCCACCCCGAAATGCCCCCAGCGGCCTTTGAAAATTTATGGGAAACCGTTAAGAGTAACGAGTCCTGGATGGGAATCGTGAAAAACCGCTGCAAGAACGGTAACCATTATTGGGTTAGTGCCTATGTCACACCAATTACTGAAAATGGTGAAGTTAAGGAATATCAGTCGATACGTAGTAAACCTGCAGAGGAAGAAGTCAAACGCGCGGAAAAACTCTACGCACAACTGAATGAGGGCAAAACTCCTGGATGGCTTAAGCGCAACCCCCTGCCATTCCGCTACAAGCTAATGCTGACTTTTCTTTTTGTAATGCTTGCAACACTGGCAGTGCCCGTAATTACTGGTGGTATTAGCTTCACAACAGCCTTACTCAGCCTGCTTCCAGCCTTACCTATCATTGGTTTATTTTCCGCCCGTGAGGTTCGGCCTCTGTGCCAGGTCTTTGCCAAGGCCCGTTCTATTTTCAATAACCCGATTGCGCGCCATGTGTTTGCTGGACGCCACGATGAAGCAGGCCAGGTTATGTTGGCCTTCAAATACCTGCAGGCTGAATCAGGCGGTATTATTGGCCGTGTTGCTGATTCATCAGGTGACATCTCTACACAGGCTGATTCACTGGAAGCGGCCATTGCCCATAGTCATGAAAATGTAACTAACCAGCACGCTGAAACCGATCAGGTCGCCACGGCCATCACTGAAATGTCGGCCAGTATTCAGGAAGTGGCGGCAAATGCCCAGCTAACGGCTGACTCAGCAGCACGCGCTAACGATGAAACCTTCACCAGCAAACAGGTTGTCAGCAGCACCATGACGGCCATTCATGATCTGGCCGAAGAAGTTGAACAGGCCAGTAATGTCATTAAGAAACTGGAAGAAGATAGTAACAATATCAGTACTGTTGTGAATGTGATTAGCGGCATTGCCGAGCAAACCAACCTGCTCGCTTTAAATGCGGCTATTGAAGCGGCTCGTGCCGGTGAACAGGGTCGCGGTTTTGCCGTGGTAGCTGACGAAGTCCGAACCCTGGCTAACCGTACACATGAGTCCACCAAAGAAATTCAGATAATGATTGAAAATCTGCAGGCTGGAACTCAGCAAGCAGTAACCGTTATGGACAAGAGCCGTTCTCAGGCAGAGATCAGTGTTACCAAAGGCAATGAAGCCACTGCATCACTTGATGCGATTACCGATGCCGTTGGCAGTATTAATGATATGAGTACACAGATTGCAGCGGCTGTTGAACAGCAAAATGCGGTCGCTCAGGAAGTAAATCAGAATATTGTTAATATTCGTGAATTATCAGAAAGCACGGTTGCCGGACTGGAACAAACCCAGTCTTCGAGTAAAATCATGACTTCTCAGTCAAGCAGTCTGGTAAAACTGGCCGATCAATTCTGGGCCAAACGTCACTAAGTTCTTGCTTAAATAAAAAAACGGTGCCTATAGCACCGTTTTTTCTTGTTTAATATCTCTGGGTTGAATTCCCCGCTGCTTGCAGTGGTGTATTATTGTAGGTTCGCCTTTAGGCGTACAAAATATGATGCAGCTTAAAGTACGCCTAAAGGCGAACCTACATAAGTTAATACCCCGTCAGCTTGCTGCGGGGTTGTTTATTCACTTAACAACTCAACTATTCCTTTTATTTACTGACAAAAATTCATGTCATTAAAAATTTAAAACATTTTTATATTATGGACATTTATATCATCATCCAGCCTCAACTATATCTACTTCTACCACTAGCTATTCTGCGACCTTTGTCCTATTAATTAAGAATAAACATAATTATATTAAAATTGTTATTTCAGGGAGACACAACAAGATTAACAGAGGAAACGACAATGAAAACATTAATAACAACTTTTGTTTTTTTCATTATAACCCTGTCTCCACTCAATACAGTGTGGGCACAGGATCAGGGCCAGCAGGTCTATGGCTGGCAATTAATGACTCAGCAGGAACGTGCTGAACACAGACAAAAAATGCAAAGCATGAATACCTTTGAAGAACGTGAAGCGTACCGGCTCGAACACCATAATATGATGCAGGAACGAGCCCGTGAACAAGGCATTACTCTCCCTGATGCTCCTATGCAACAGGGCAAAGGCATGGGTCCCGGTGGTGGTCAGGGTATGGGATCTGGAATGGGAGCCGGTGGAGGTATGGGTTCAGGTGGCGGTCGCAACCGCTAATACCACACAGGTATATAATATAACTCCAACAGCAAAAACCGGGTAACCCCCGGTTTTTGCTTTAAGCCTCTAAATATCTTCCTGACTTAACGGACAACACCATGACTGATTTCAATCTTTATTACTATCAAGCCAAAGTCCGCTCTGTTTATGATGGTGATACGATCCGTGCTGATCTTGATCTGGGTATGAACATGTTGCTCACTAATGAGCCACTTAGATTACATCGTATTAACTGCCCTGAACTCAGGGGAGATGAACGTGAACAGGGACTGATCTCAAGAGATTACCTGCGCTCACGCATTAGTGATAAAACTATTTTTATTAATACCGTAAAAGATAAGAAAGGGAAGTATGGCCGCTATATTGCAGAAATCTGGCTGGAAGAAAACGGAGACCTGACCAATATTAATGATGAAATGGTCAGTCAGGGATATGCAGCTTATAAAGACTATTGATACATTTTATCTGGGAAACTTTAATTAATTCAACCGTTCGTGGTGAGCCCTTCGACTAGCTCAGGGCGAACGGAACCGAATAGAATTTCCTAAAAATCAATATCGTAGTCCATGATCAACGGAGCATGATCCGAGAACCAGCTATCTTTATAAATTGAAGCCTTTTTGACTTTATCCTTTAGTCCCGGTGTGATGATTTGATAATCAATCCTCCACCCAACATTATTAGCCCGAGCATTGCCACGGTTAGACCACCAGGTATATTGATCAGGTTTTTTGTTTACTTCTCGAAAGGCATCAACAAATCCAACCTGATAAAACAGCACATCCAGCCAGGCCCGCTCTTCCGGGGTGCAACCAGAATTTTTCTGATTACTTTTCCAGTTCTTTATATCGATTTCCTTATGCACGATATTGTAATCACCACAGATAATAAACTCGCGGCGTTGTCGGCGTATAGCTTTTAGATCATCCATAAAACGATCCATAAATTTCAGCTTATTAGCCTGACGTTCATCACTGGACGAGCCTGAAGGCAAGTACAGAGAAGCAATACTCAACTTACCAAAGTCTGCCTGAATATAACGGCCTTCGGTATCGGCATGATCCCAACCCAGTCCCATTGTAATCTTATCGGGTTCCTTACGGCTGTACAGGGCAACACCGCTGTAGCCTTTCTTTTCCGCATCGAAGTAATAACTATAAAAGCCTTTAGGATAGAACAGGGGATCATCATGCTCAGGCTGTTTGAGCTGGTGCTCCTGGGCCTTGGTTTCCTGAATACAGACCACGTCAGCCTTCTGTTTTTTTAGCCAGTCAAAAAAGCCTTTTTTGGCGGCGGCACGAATGCCGTTAACATTAGCTGTAATCACACGCATATCAATTATCCGGGAAATCAAAAAACGTGTATCATACCGTTTTCATGCGGAGACTGCCGCATTAATCATGAACAGTCTGTATTTGTAGTATTAGAATTTTCACCAGGCAGAAACCACTATGCATACCTACCAGAAAGAATTTATCGAATTTGCCCTGTCTCGCGATGTTTTACGTTTCGGCGAATTTACGCTCAAGTCCGGTCGCGTTAGCCCCTACTTCTTTAATGCTGGCCTGTTTAATACTGGTGCGGCGCTGGCTAAACTCGGACGCTATTATGCGGCGGCCATAGCCGATAGTGATCTGGACTTTGATATTCTATTTGGCCCGGCCTACAAAGGCATTCCCCTGGCTTCTGTCACAACTGTCGCCCTGGCCGAGCACCATCAGCAAGATGTCCCCTATTGCTTTAATCGTAAAGAAGCCAAGGCCCATGGCGAAGGAGGCAGCATCGTCGGCGCTCCACTACACGGCAAAGTGCTAATTATTGATGATGTGATCACAGCGGGAACCGCCATTCGTGAAGCCATGGAAATTATTGAAGCTGCCAATGCCAAACCTGCCGGGGTTATTATTGCGCTAGATCGTCAGGAGCGTGGTCAGGGCAATCTTTCTGCGATCCAGGAAGTGGAGCAACAGTACGATATTCCTGTATTAAGCATTATTAAACTGGAACACCTGATCAGCTATCTGGAAGGCCAACCTGAAATGCAACAATACCTGGATTTGGTACGGGCTTATCGTAAGCAGTACGGTATTTGATTTATCCAATAATCAGTTTTAGGCCCACCAGGATCGTCACCCATTCAAAGGCCCGCTTGATCCAGCGGTTGCCTTTGACTATCGACCAGTGGGCACCCATGTAGCCACCCAGTACGGATGCCAGGAGTAACACCGGTATCCAGTCCCAACGAATCGCACCCAGTAACCCGAGGGCCAGTGCACCACTGCCATTCCAGAACAGTCCAACCAGAATGAGGGTATGAGCCACGGCCCGCTTATAATCCAGACCAAACCAGCGTACCAGCCATAAAGTCACAAACAGTCCCGTTCCAGAAGTCAGAGAACCATTTAAAAAACCTATGGCAAAGAGCACGACTGCACCAGTCACCTCCCCTTTCCGATCGCGATGTAGTGGCTGGTAATCCTGCCCAAGTTCTTTATTCATCCAGGAGTACACGCCCAGCCCCATGGTTAATATCCCAAGAGCCAGCTCTGCCACGCGATCAGGAACCTGAAGAATGATACTGGCACCCAGGATCACCCCAGGAATCCCACTTAGTAACATTAACACCGCAAAGCGCCTTTCGAGAGATCCTTCACGAAAATGACGTAAAGATGCGCCAATTCCAAGAGCAACACTTGCCAACTTATGGGTGGCCAGTGCTACACTAAAAGGCAGGCCAAGGAAAATCAAAGCCGGCAACTGCAGCAAGCCTGCACCACCGCCAGCAAAGGCCGAAAAGGCATTGGCTACCAACGAGACAAAAAATAATATAAGATATTCAAGCATTTGCCGTTATATACTTAAGAAATAAGTTAAGGAATCTCACAGCGAATATGTCCAATTCTAATTATCACAACCTGATGCTACAAATTAACAAAACAGGTCGCCACATCCTGCTTGTACTGGGCTGCTATTTTTTACTTCTACCCAATGTCCATGCGACCAAAATCAAGTGCTGGGTAAACAGTGACAATGTACGCGAATGTGGCAGTGTTGTACCACCTGAATATTCCCAGCAGCGGATTGAGATCCTCAACGAACGCGGGATTATTATCGAAGTAAAAGACGCCGCCAAAACTAAGGAACAACTGGAAGAAGAAGCCCGGCTTGCACGTATCGAAGAGGCTAAACAGCGTCGTATCGCCGAACAAAAACGTAAAGATCAGATTCTATTGCAGACCTATACCACTGAAAGAGATCTCAAACTTTCAAATGATAGCAAGGTTGATGCGATCAAAAGTATTATCGATATAACCAATAGCAATACACGTAGTCTACAAAAGAACCTGGAAAAATTGCAGAAACAGGCCGCAGACTATGAACGTAGTAGTCTTGCAACCCCAAAACCATTATTGAACGATATGGATGATCTACTGCGGCAAATTAATGACAATAATGATTTTATCGAGAAGAAAGATACAGCATTAGAAATAATGGATCGAAAGTTCAAACGCGAACTGAGACGTTTTCGTGATCTTAAAAAGGGCAAGATAAAATACGAATAGTTTATTACGGTATTAAACAAGTTTGCTGGTTAATCTTTTATACTAAGCAATCCAGCCATTAATGGCCATTGGCTATCCCACATTTCAACTGGAGAACGTTTAAAACCACTGCGTACAAACTGGTGGATACGTCCCTCTACGACACCTAACAACATATTCGCCATTGGCCCTACAGGTATAGAGGCATGCAGTTCACCATTCATTTCACCTTCACGCAAAACCTGTTTTATCTGGGTTTCCAGCCGCTCATAAAACTGATTAATACGCAAACGTAAACGTTCTGTCTCACCGACCAGCGCATCTCCCGTCAACAGGCGACTAATACCCGCGTTGCGTGCAGAAAATCCTAACACCAGTAATAGAATTTTTTCACAACGTTCTGTGGCCGTACTTTCATCCTGCAAAATACGAGTAATCAAACCAAAAACTGAGTCTTCAATAAATTCGATCAGACCTTCAAACATTTTTGCCTTACTGGGAAAATGTCGATACAGCGCGGCTTCAGAAACACCCACTGCCCGAGCTAAACCGGCCGTAGTAATCCTTTGCCCCGGACTTTTTTCCAGTTCTTCTGCCAACGCCTCAAGAATTTGCTGACGACGGGATGGTTTGTCTGTTGAATTTTCCACACTCACACCTGTTATCTAACCTTTAATCAGGGTTCCGACCCCTTCATCAGTTAGCACTTCAAGTAACACCGCATGTTCTACACGCCCATCGATAATTTGTGCAGTCTTAACACCTGCATGTACCGCATCCAGTGCGCAGCCTATTTTTGGTAACATGCCGCCATAAATAATGCCCTCATCAATCAAAGCCTCGACTTCCTTAGCTTTAAGTCCTGTTAACAGTTTGCCATCATTATCCAGTACACCGGCGGTATTTGTTAACAGAATTAACTTCTCTGCATTCAGGGTAATTGCCAGCTTGCCGGCAACCAGATCGGCATTGATATTATAAGATTGACCATCTTCACCTACACCAATGGGGGCTATCACAGGAATAAAATCCCCCTGTACCAGCATATTAATTACACCGGGATCGATACTTTCAACTTCACCGACATGACCAATATCCACAATCTCAGGGGTATTCATTTCCGGAGCCTGACGTTGAAAGGTTAACTTACGCGCACGAATCAACTCGCCATCTTTACCAGTCAGGCCTACTGCATGACCGCCGTGTTGATTAATTAAATTAACAATCTCTTTATTGACCAGACCACCCAAAACCATTTCAACCACATCCATGGTTTCACTATCAGTTACCCGCATACCTTCAAAAAATTCGCTCTCCTTGCCGATTTGCTTAAGCAGTTTACCAATTTGTGGGCCACCACCATGCACAATAACCGGGTTCATACCCACCAGTTTCATTAAGACTACATCACGGGCAAAACCGCGTTTAAGTGCATCTTCAGTCATGGCGTTGCCACCATACTTGATGACAATGGTTTTTCCACTAAACCGCTGAATATAGGGCAGTGCCTCAGTTAGAACTTTAGCGATGGTCAGAGCAGATGATTTTTCTATTGGCATAATACAAATAAAACCGAATTATAAAGCAAGTCGTGGGATCAGATTCTTTATATACCAAACAGATCCCACGCCAAAATATAAATATTAAAAAGGCAATTTCAATGATGGATTAATTGCATGCATTGCCTTTGTGAATTCATCCTGAATACGTTGTAACGCTTCCTGAGTTTGCGCCTCAAACCGCAGTACCAGACACGGAGTAGTGTTAGATGCCCGCACCAGTCCCCATCCATCTTCATAATCTACGCGAATACCATCAATCATTGTAATATTAGCATTTGGGAAATCAGCCTGATCCAGAAAGCGATCCATGAACTGATGGTGCTCACCTTCGGCCATACTAACGTTCAATTCAGGTGTATTCACCGCATCGGGTAGAGTATTGAAAATTTCCTGGGGCTTCTGTTCTGCCCCTGAGAGGATCTCCAGTAAGCGTGCACCAGAATATAACCCATCATCAAAGCCGTACCAGCGTTCCTTGAAGAAAATATGGCCACTCATTTCGCCTGCTAACAAAGCACCAGACTGTTTCATTTTCGCTTTAATTAGTGAATGGCCAGTCTTCCACATTAATGGCTCGCCACCTTTCTCCCAAATAGCTTTGGTCAGGTTACTACTGCATTTAATATCATAAATAATTTGCGCACCATGATTGCGTGATAAGACATCAGTAGCAAACAACATCATTAAACGATCTGGCCAGATAATACTGCCATTCGGACTCACTACACCCAGACGATCCCCATCACCATCAAAAGCCATCCCCAGGTCTGCATTCTGTGCACGCACTGTATCGATCAAGTCGCGCATGTTTTCTGGCTTGCTGGGATCAGGATGGTGGTTTGGAAACTTACCGTCGACTTCACTGTATAATTCAATCAGCTCGCAACCCATCGCCTTAAACAGTTTGGGAGCAACCGCACCAGCAACACCATTACCGCAATCGATTACTACTTTTAGTGGTCGTTTAAGTTTGACGTCGCCAATGATGCGATTTACATATTCATTAATAATCGCAACCGTTGAGTAAGCGCCTTCGCCTCGAGTAAATTCTTTTTCAACAATACGCTGACGTAATGACTGAATCGTATCACCCGCTAGCGTCTCACCACCAAGAACCATTTTGATACCATTATAATCCGGTGGATTATGGCTACCAGTCAACATAACACCGGTACCCTCGGCTAATTCTGCAGCGGCATAATACAGTACTGGTGTTGGTACCATGCCAACATCAATGACATCCATCCCGGCAGCCTGCAGGCCTTTTACCAGTGCACCACCCAACTCCGGTCCAGATAAACGCCCATCACGAGCAAAAGCAATTTTACCCAGACCACGGCTGATCGCTTCACTACCCAGCGCCTGACCTATGAGCATCATATACGGTGCAGTCAATCCTTTACCGACGACTCCACGAATATCATAAGCCTTAAAAATACTTGCCGGAGGTACACCAGGTACATCTGTTGGTGCAGGTTGTTCTGTTGATGCGGTTACGTCGATATTTGCTGAAGATGCTGGTTGTGTCATCTGTCTTAGTTCATCACTACTTGCATCGAGTTCCTGCACATCAACTCCACTTTTATCCATATAAATTGAACTCGTTGAACTGTTATTTAAACTGATGTCACCCACACTAATGGCGTTAGGATCATTATCGCGTTCTCGTTCCATTGATCCGGATTCCATTAAGTTTTCAAAACGTGCGGCGGCGGTTTTAAATTCAGGTAACTGAAGCATCAACTCATGACGTTTAATACCGCGTAAATAATTAGCTTCCAGTTGCATGAAGGTTTCAATATCATTCTGCAGGCTACGAGCAAATGATCTTTTCATCAGTAAAATAATCAAACCCACCAGAACAACACCTGCAATCATGACCATGAGTAGATTAAGATTGAATAATGCAGGCGCGGTAACTGGACTCCAGACATTAACTGTCCACGCTGTACCTGCAACATTGGCACTGGCATTCTGACCTGATGTTTTTAATACCGTATTTCCAGTGCTTCCTAACTGAGTCACACCTTTGCTGGCCTTTTGGCTTAACTCAACATAAACATCTTCTCCACTTTCCTTAATCCAGTTACTAACAACCGACACATCCAGCGTGAGTTGCACATGGCCAATAACATTTGATCCAGTTTGAGCAGTAACGGGCTGTACAATATCAATATGCTGTTGACGCGTGCCATAGGCATGCACCTCAATCTTAGGCTGATCAAGCTGTTTTTCCGCTTCACGTTGCAAATCCAGGCAGGCAAAACTTAAATGTGGTTCTGTAGTTTTGTCCTGAGTAAATACCTTAGCAGGCATAAACCGTACCCCGAGCATACCGGGAAAATGTTTTTTCAATGATTCAACTCTGGATATTTTTGCCGCCTCATCTTTTGCCAGGATCATTCGCGCTGTTTGTGGATCGGCCGCAATACTACGTAACGCCTGACTATAATAGGTAAGTTTCAATGCCAGCTTATCGGACACCCGCCCTGCTATCGAATTTGCAATGGTGGTTTGTTGAACCTGCAAAGATAAAACTGTCGGTAACTGACTGGCAAAGGCCGCCAGGACGACAATCACACTGACACCAATAAATGAATATAGCGCGGCCTGGTTAAGGTTTAAGCCACTTTTTCCACTCGCTGACTTACGTTTACGTGAACGTCTTTTCCGTGCTACCAACCTGGATTACTCCCTGACAATTATTATTCGATCACTGCATGAACGTCTGTTCTCGATATGAGAAGGCAGAAGGTTATACAAGAATGTTTAATTATAGTAAAAACTTGCGATATTAGCCCCTGCCCGTATGCCCAAATCCACCTGCAGCCCTGGCACTTTCGTCAAAGTCATCAACAATATCAAAATTGGCCTGTACGATGGGAACAAAAACCAGCTGAGCAATTCTTTCCGCTATATCAATAGTAAAAGGTTCTTTACCGCGGTTCCAGCAGGAAACATAAAGCTGTCCCTGATAATCAGAATCGATCAAGCCCACCAGATTTCCCAGAACAATACCATGCTTATGACCCAGCCCCGAGCGAGGTAGAATCACTGCTGCCATTGCCGGATCCTCGATATGTATCGCCATTCCTGTAGGAATTAACTGGGTTTCCCCTGGCTGGAGGCATAAGCTTTCATCGAGACAGGCACGCAGATCCAGCCCCGCTGAACCTGTGGTGGCATATTCAGGCATTGGAATATCATTTCCCAGACGGGGATCCAGAATTTTGAGTTTAATACGACTCATGGTTAACTTTACCTTCCTGCTTAAACTTTTATTGATATTTAATTATTAAATGATTTTTCGAGTATGGATTATTTGAGCTTAACCACATTATTTTTTTTCTCACTCGCCGGCATATCGTAACGCTGAGCAATCACACTGATCAATTGACGCCCCAGCTTGCTTTTAGATGCCTGTGCCAGCTCAAGTTGTCCATTATGCCAGAATACCTGTAAGGCACTTTCATCACTGCCAAATGTCCCACCTGTCCTGGCCGCCGCATGGCCAACCCAGTTGGCCGCAATCATATCCACACCTTTACTGTACAGCTTCTGTTGTGCGTGTTCGCCAAGTTTTTCAGTTTCGGCAGCAAAGCCTACACAGAACAGTTCAGGAAAATGGGATTTGGTCTTAGCCAGAATATCTGGATTTCTTTCCAGTTCCAGCGTCAAACTGGTCTGGTGTTTTTTCAGCTTTTCTTTTTCTACCGTCACTGGGCGATAATCTGCCACCGCCGCCGTAGCAATGAAAATATCGGCTTCATCTGCACGCTGTAACACCGCCGCTAGCATTTGCTCGGCACTGTCCACATCAATGCGCTCAACACCCTGAGGTGTGGATAATGCCACCGGACCCGCAATCAGAATAACTTTGGCACCCGCTTCCTGTGCCGCTTCAGCCAGACTAAACCCCATCTT
>JAPHRJ010000057.1 GCA_026196045.1 Gammaproteobacteria bacterium | reverse complement strand
ACAACAACGCAGACAAGCTGATGTAGCGTAAATAGATTTTCCACTCATGGCGATGAATTTGATGTTGATCCTGCTGTGTCGCGCTGGATTGGCCTTTTTCGCCGTTTTTAGAAGTACTGCTGCTTACATCCATACTTTGACCCAACTCCCCATCTAAACCACAAATACGGACCCGCAGATATTCTGAGGGTAAAGCTGTTGTCGGCTGATGGCTGGTCAAACTTAAATCAAATTTTGATAACTTCCAGAACGTGTGCCAGAACAGACAAAATACCTTGCCAGGCTGGTCAATTATTAACCACGACCAGGGTGCTGGACTCGATATTTTCAAACTCTAAAGCCAGTTTATGCAAATACGCCTCTACTGAGATATCGGCAGACCATTTGGCCAGCGGTGGTTTCACGACAGCAGAATAGTCTGCTGTCGTGCTGAAATCTCGCTGCTCTAATATCGACATCGCGCTCATACTCACTAACAGCACCGCAACGACCGAGAAAGCAATCCAGCCTCGCCGTTTCAGGTCACTGGCGTAGAGCAGGTTATAACGTAACAGCAGACTCAGAATCAGCAGAGAAACGCCCCATTCGATTATCGTCCCCACAATTGCATTACCTGCTATATATTCCGGGTATTCACTAAACAGCATTCCGATACCCAGGCAGGCCATCATCAGGGCTGAATAAAACAACTGGGCCAGAAAATTTGCCTGATGCCGAAATAGTCTTCCGATGAGTGCCCACAGCCCTGCCCAGATGACTGCCATCAGGATAAAGCCCAGACCGCTCGATGCCAGCTGTCCCCATCTAACTTCTGATGAAAGCGTCTGATACTGATTAAAGACGAAAATCAATGTTGCGATTAAAAGCATCACAGGTGGAAACAGACGCCGTGGCCAGGTACGGTACATCCAGTTCGACAACATCAGCTTGCGGGTACGTTCAAGTTCCTGACTACCCAGTATCAAAGTAAGACGAGTTCGGCCAACTGTAAGCTTGTCTCCAGAGCGAATAACCTGACCTGCTTCCGCAACGGGTTTTCCATTCAGTAATACCGGATTAATATTATCCAGCACGGAGAACTTCCAGGCATCGTTCTCGTAAAAAAAGCGAAGTTGCTCAGGAGCAACAAAATGATCAGAAAGCACCACATCATTTTTAAAACTTCGCCCCAGGGTCATACAGTCTGACTGACTTTTAACAAAATCAGTGAAGTGTCCGTGACGAGCATCGTACTGGAGAATCAGTTCTTCCATTTAATAGATTCCATGAATTTTTTTGCCAGTGCCAACAGGTTCTCTTTACTCACACCAGCGACTGCCACTTTTATCAGCGCGGCCTTATGATTCATATCCACGGTTGTCATGAGTAGCGTCATATCATAAAGGCCAGAGTATTTCTTATATTCACGTAAACAGGTGGATACTTTCCATGAGTGCTTACTGAGCTCAACAAAGTCTGTATGACAGACAAAGTTCGTCGCATCCTCTTCCTTATATATATTATCAAGATCAATGTGTTCAAACCGGCGAGCAATTAAATTATAAAATTGAAATCGATTTAGTTCCGTGGTGGTTATCCATTCATAATCATAGGAAAAGACACCCGCATACATGTTGCTATGAATATATATCTCATCCTGAGACTCGCAGTGTTTATGCACCCCTTTATAACGAATTTTCTCCTCGTCTACCGTATGGCCCCAGCACTTTAATGAATCACTTAGACTACCCGGCAACTCCACTTCACCCAGCGACTCCTTTTTCCACTGTTTACCAAGCAGGTCACTATAAAAGGTCTGCTGATCATGAGTTAGTGCCTTATTAATAATTTCTTCAAATCCACTGGCCTCACCATTTTCCATAACTCGGTTATAAAGTTGTTTTAAGTTTGCTACTGGAACGAGAAAGCTTAATTGCTCGCTACCCTTGGAAACATTTATACCAATAATACGGCCCTGATTATCAAATGCTGGTCCACCACTCATGCCGGAATTCAGTGAACCAGAGAACAATATTTTTTTATAGCGAGACTCCTGGATCAAACCATTGTAATTGCCTTCAATGATTAGCATGCCCAGGTCATGAGGGTTACCCATTGAATAAATACGATCCCCTTTTGAAAGTGACTGGAGATTGAAATTAAAATATTTTTCCTGTGGTGGCTGGATTTTTACGACCGCAAGATCATGGATAACATCAATATCCATAAGCTGGATATTACCAGTGCTTCCATCATGATAAACATACTCTAAACGAAATTTTTCTGGTTCATGAACGTATGAGGAGACAACATGGAAATTAGTTGCAAGATGACCATCTTTGCTGATTTGAAAGCCCGACCCAATACTGCTTTTGTCTCCGGAGGCCAGATCAATAACTCGAATCTGGTAAACCTGTTGTTTTAACTCGATAAATAACTGGCTAGCTACACCCTGGGCATAGGCATAACCAGGTAATATCAATGCAATAAAATAAATTATGTATTTACGCAGGTAGCGGAACATCCAGGATCCAGATTGTTATTCTTAAGTGAAATGTTGATTTTTAGTATAGTCTATTATTCTTTTTATCGGTATTCATTATTAGTTGAGTAAATTTATAACCTCCATTGATACAAACATCGCACTTACAATAAAGCCAACTATCGGCACCCATAGAGGAAATACTCGTACCCCTTCTGGCGCTGGATCACGTTTTTTTACAACCCAGAGAGACAAATTTACCAGCGAGAAAATCACCAGCATGATGATGGATGTTGCGACTGCCAGGCTTGCCAGTTTCCCGATAATTGCCAATATCAGCACGATACTAACAGCAACGAATGTTGCATAAGTTGGAGTTCTGGTTCTGGGATGAATAAAACCAAGAAACTTTGGTAAATGTTTTTGCATACTCATACCATAAAGTATACGTGAGCCCATGATAATTTGTATTAATGCTCCATTGATAACCGCAAACAAACCTATGACACTGATAAGACGACTTTCACCACCCGTATGAATCTGATATATAAAGGCCAATGGTGCCTTACTTTGTGCCAGTATCCCAGGCTCCACACTTAATACTGCAACATACATAATAATAAAATACAGCACAGTAGTAACGATAAGCGTTAATATGATTGCCAGCGGTAAATTTTTCTTAACATCTTTTACCTCTTCCGCCACATGAACCATATCTTCAAAACCAATAAAGGCATAAAAGGACAATATCACGCCTGAAAATATTAGCGTCCAGGCAGAAAATTCTAATGGGGGTAATAGCCCCATTCCTATCTGACTTACATTACTGAAACTGTCTCGCCCCACATAGACAATCAATAACAACCCAGCAATTTCTATTAATGTTATAATACTTGCGACAGTTACTGATTCTGCAATTCCCCATACGGCTAATGCACCAAGTGCAAAACAAACTAACAATATAGCAATGGTACGATCCAGTTCTACAAACTCATTCAGATACCCTATAAATGCATTCACTAATGCAGATGCTGACACTAAACCTGCCAGCATCACCATTAAGCCAACTATAATAGATAGTCGTCGGGAACCCAGACCTTCATAAACATAAACCACCGCACCTGCCGCAAGTGGAAAACGGGCAGAAATTTCAGCAAAACTAACTGCGGTAAACCCGGCTAGTATCGAGGCAATTAAAAAAGAAAAGGGTGCAAAGTAACCAGCAATTCCTGCGACTTCACCGACCAGAGCATAGATACCTGCACCAATTGTGGTACCGAGTCCGTACAGCACCATCATAGGTAAAGATAATGTGCGTTTTAGGCAGGTTTGCTGCGGCATATTGCCAGAATCCTGAAGAAACAAAATCTAACGCAAAGACGCCAGGGCGCAAAGTACATAGCGGATAATATAAATATTGTAGAAGAGTCTGCTGTGCAAATACTACGCACATTGCCTAATTAAAGAATACCTTACTGGCAAACTTAGTGTCTCTGCGCCTTTGCGTTGAGATGTTTCATTGGTGATATTGTGCACTCAATTCATGCACCGCTTCAACAAACGCCCCGGCATTCTCTGGATCAACATGCTGATGAATACCATGACCCAGATTAAATACATGGCCTGATCCTTTGCCATAGCTTTCCAGAATAAAAGCTACTTCTTCACGAATACGCTCTGGTGACGAATATAGAACACAGGGATCCATATTTCCCTGCAGGGCAACCTTGTCACCAATTCGGTTTCTTGCCAGACCAATGTCGAGGGTCCAGTCCAGGCCCAGTGCATCGGCACCGGATTCGGCCTGAGCTTCCAGCCACTGACAGCCACCTTTTGTAAACATGATAACCGGTACTTTACGGCCTTCATTTTCACGCTTTAATCCAGCAATGATCTGACTCATATAACGCAGGGAGAATTCATTGTAATCGCGCGTCGTTAAGGCACCACCCCAGGTATCAAATAACATGACGGCCTGTGCACCTGCTTCAATTTGGGCATTGAGATAAGCAATAATGGTTTGTGCTAATACATCAAGCAGCTTGTGCATTTGTGCGGGTTGCTCGTACAGCATCCCTTTGACTTTGGCAAAATCTTTACTGCTTCCACCTTCTACCATATAAGTCGCCAGTGTCCAGGGACTGCCTGAAAACCCAATCAGGGGAACACGGCCATTTAACTCTTTACGGATCATGCTGACAGCATCCGTCACATAGCCAAGCTCTGCAGCAATATCAGGTACTGCCAGTTTATCGATATCCGCCTGCGTCTTAACGGGATTAGTAAAACGTGGACCTTCACCTTCGGCAAAATACAGTCCCAGTCCCATAGCATCAGGAATAGTCAGAATGTCGGAGAACAGAATGGCGGCATCCAGGGGAAAACGATCCAGAGGTTGAATGGTAACTTCTGTTGCCAGCTCCGGAGTTTTGCATAACTTCAAAAAGTCGCCAGCTTTTGAGCGTGTTGCACGATATTCAGGAAGGTAACGGCCAGCCTGGCGCATCATCCAGACTGGGGTGACATCAACGGATTCTTTTAATAAGGCACGAAGGAAACGATCATTTTTTAGTTTTGTCATATTTGGGTCTTTTAACGCAAAGCACGCAAAGACGCGGAGGTCGCAAAGATTTTATATTTATTAATTTATAAATACTAACTCTAATGCTTTTACATTTTTATGTGATTAACACAAAAAATTTTTCTCTGCGTACTTTGCAGCTTAGCGCCCTTTGCGTTTAATTGTTATACATTTAGATAATCAAGTATGCCTTCGGCTGCCTGACGACCTTCATAGACGGCTGTTACAACCAGATCCGAACCACGTACCATATCACCACCAGCAAATATTTTTGGATTAGTGGTCTGGTGTTTGAATTTCTGAACCAGAGGCGCCTTAACACGACCTCTCTCATCCAGCTCAACCTTAACAGCATTTAACCAGTCTGGAGGGCTGGGCTGGAAACCGAAAGCCACTACAACGCAATCTGCCATGATAATTTCTTCAGAACCGGGAACCGGCTCAGGGCGACGACGACCACGTTCGTCAGGCTCACCGAGTTGTGTCGTCACAACCTTAACACCCTCAACACGATCATTACCGACGATTTCTACCGGTTGGCGATTCCAGAGGAACTGCACACCTTCTTCCCTGGCATTGGCTACTTCACGTTTGGAGCCCGGCATATTGGCTTCATCACGGCGATAAGCACAGGTCACCGAGAATGCACCCTGACGAATTGAGGTACGGTTACAGTCCATTGCCGTATCACCACCGCCCAGGACAACGACATGTTTGCCATTCATATTAATATAGTCAGCGGGATCATCTTCCATATTCAGACAACGTTTTACATTGGAAATCAGGAATGGAAGGGCTTCATAGACTCCAGGCAGATCTTCACCGGGGAAGCCACCTTTCATATAGTTATAAGTTCCCATACCAATGAAAACTGCATCATAGTCTTCGATCAGTTTACTGAATTCAATGTCTTTTCCGATATCGGTGTTTAATACAAATTCAACACCCATCTCTTCGAGTATCTGGCGACGTTTCTGTACAACTGTTTTTTCCAGTTTAAATTCAGGAATACCAAAAGTTAACAGTCCACCAATTTCTGGATGACGATCATAAACAATCGGTTTAACACCATGTCGTATCAGTACATCGGCACAGCCCAGACCAGCCGGACCCGCGCCAACAATGGCAACACGTTTGCCAGTATCTTGAACCTTAGAAAGATCAGGCCGCCAGCCCTGCTCAAATGCGGTATCACTAATATATGTTTCAATAGCACCAATAGTAACGGCACCGAAACCATCATTTAAGGTACAGGCACCTTCGCACAAACGATCCTGAGGACAAACACGACCACAGATTTCGGGCAAAGAATTTGTTTTATGAGACAACTCAGCGGCTTGCTCAACATTGCCTTCAGCAATTAATTTCAGCCAGTTGGGAATATAGTTATGAACTGGACACTTCCACTCACAATAGGGATTACCACAGGCCAGACAGCGATCAGCCTGTTCACCTGCACTCTCAAGTGTCATCTTGCCATAGATTTCCCGGTATTCTTTTTTACGCTCTTGCGCACATTTTTTTTCCGGGTCGTGCCGTGGCACCTGAATGAATTGAAAGTTATTTCCCATATGATTCCAGTTTCTAGTGTCGAGTGACCAGTAACGAGGAAAATCCCGTCATGGTAACATTAATGCTAAAAATTTCTTACGGGCAAAATACAAACTACGATTTATCCTCGTAACTTGTCCCTTGTCCCTTGTAACAATAGTTATGCTGCGCGACTTAACATGTCGGCTAACAGTGATTCCAGTGATGCGGCCTTGGGTTTAACCAGCCAGAATTTGCATACTTCGTCGGCGAAGTTGTCCAGAATAAACTGGCCACGTCTGCTCCCCGTTTCTTTAACAAATTCTTCAATCACGTCACGCAACAGATTGCGATAGGCTTCTGTATTCTCAGAGCCAATACGCTGAATATCAATATCCTGATTGATGCAATCTACAAAGTGGTTTTCCTGATCATACACGTAGGCAAAACCACCGGTCATACCGGCACCAAAGTTAATTCCAGTTGCGCCCAGTACGGTGACTATTCCACCCGTCATGTATTCACAACCATGATCACCCACACCTTCTACGACTGTGTGGCAGCCAGAGTTACGTACACCAAAGCGTTCGCCCGCTGTACCGGAAGCAAACAATTTACCGCCTGTAGCACCATATAAACAGGTGTTGCCCATAATCGGTGTTGTTGCTGCATCGACGGTACAATTTTCAGGATGACGTAATACCAGTTTGCCACCAGCCATGCCTTTACCGACATAGTCATTGGCATCACCATCCAGGTACATGTGCAGACCACCGGCATTCCAGACACCAAAACTTTGTCCGACAGTACCGGTTAATTTCAGTGTGATGGGTGTTTCTTCCATACCCATGTTGCCATGGCGCAAGGCAATCTCACCCGACAGTCGCGCACCGATAGAACGATGGATATTTTTCACTTCATAACTGAATTCAGAAGCTGTTTTACTTTCAATAGCAGACAGCGCATCAGCAACCATTTGTTCCGCAAGCTCACCTTTATCAAAAGGTTCGTTCTTGGGCTCGGTACAGAAACGGGGTTTGCCATCGGCAATCCCGCCATCTGAAAGCAATGGACTCAGATCCAGACTTTGCTGTTTACTGGTGGTTCCCTGTATATGCTCAAGCAGATCAGTACGACCAATTAAGTCAGTCAGATTGCGGCAACCCAGTGTCGCCAATAGCTCACGGACTTCCTGTGCAATGAAGCGGAAATAGTTCATCACCATATCCACTTTACCGATGAAGTGCTCCATACGCAGGACTTTATCCTGAGTCGCGACACCGGTCGCACAGTTATTCAGATGACAAATACGCAGGTATTTACATCCCATTGCAATCATAGGTCCGGTACCGAAACCAAAACTTTCTGCACCGAGAATCGCCGCTTTAATAATATCCAGACCGGTCTTCAGACCACCGTCTGTTTGCAGGCGAACTTTGTCGCGTAAATCATTAGCACGTAGCAATTGATGAGTTTCGGTCAGACCCAGTTCCCATGGACCACCCGCATACTTCACTGAAGTTAATGGAGAAGCACCGGTACCACCGTCATAACCAGAGATAGTAATTAAATCGGCATAGGCTTTTGCAACACCTGCAGCGATCGTACCCACACCGGCTTCAGATACCAGCTTCACGGAAACCAGTGCCTCAGGATTAACCTGTTTCAGGTCATAAATAAGTTGGGCCAGATCTTCAATAGAATAAATATCATGATGTGGTGGAGGTGAAATCAATGACACACCCGGCTTGCAATAACGCAACTCGGCAATCAAATCATTGACCTTATGACCTGGTAACTGACCACCTTCACCGGGCTTGGCACCCTGTGCCACTTTAATCTGTAATACTTCAGCGCTACGTAAATACGCAGGCGTAACACCGAAACGTCCAGAAGCCACCTGTTTGATCTTGGAACGTTTGACCGTGCCATAACGAACAGGGTCTTCACCACCTTCACCCGAGTTGGAACGTCCACCCAATGTGTTCATGGCTTCGGCCAACGTTTCATGGGCTTCCGGAGACAGTGCGCCTAATGACATGGCCGCAGAGTCAAAGCGTTTGAGGATATCTTCAACCGGTTCGACTTCATCAATTGAAATAGGTGATACATCGTCACGTACTTTTAATAAGTCACGCAAGGACAGGACAGGACGTGTATTTACCAAACGGGCGTATTTCTGATAGATCTTATAATCACCCGTTTTTACCGCTTCCTGTAAGACACAGACCACATCCGGGTTATAGGCATGTTCTTCACCACCGTGAACAAACTTCAGCAGGCCACCCTGTTCAATGCCTTTGCGGTTGTTCCAGGCCAGTTTATGTAGCTGAGTTTGCTCATTGAACAGATCTTCAAAGCGGCTACCCTGGATGCGGTTAGTGGTACCTTTAAAGCATAATTCCACGACATCCTGCTGCAGACCCACTGACTCAAATAATTGTGCACCACGATAACTGGAGATCGTTGAGATCCCCATTTTCGAAGTAATCTTATAAAGACCCTTGTTAATGCCTTTACGATACTGGCCATCAAGCTTACAAACATCCTTCTCGGTAATTTCACCGGAACGAACCATTTCACGAATAACGGCATAGGCCAGATATGGATAAACCGCGGTAGCACCATAACCAATCAGCGTTGCAAAGTGATGAGGATCACGAGCACTGCCAGATTCAACCACAATATTGGCATCACAACGCAGACCTTCTTCGATTAAACGATGATGTACCGCACCCGTTGCTAACAAAGCATGAACGGGTAATGAATCTGCCGCAATATTGAAATCACTCAGGACAAGAACAACCTTGCCGGCTTTAACTTCACTTACGGCTTCATCACAAATGGCTTCGATAGCTGAACGTAAATCCTGATCCAGTGGACGATTTAGTGAAATTATATGATTCGCATAATCTGCATTCTTATCACCCAGCTCAAGCAAATATTTGAATTTGCTGAAAGACAGAACAGGTGAATCCACCAGCAGGCGATCGGCATGCTCGGCGGTTTCTTCAAACATATTCTTTTCACGACCAAAACAGGTTTCCAGTGACATCACCACCTGCTCACGAATCGGATCGATCGGAGGGTTAGTGACCTGGGCAAACTGCTGGCGGAAATAATCGTAAGGGGAACGCACACGACTGGACAGTACCGGGAAAGGCGTATCATCTCCCATAGAACCCACAGCTTCCTGACCTTCTTCGGCCAGAACCCGCAGCACCTGATCACGTTCTTCGAAACTTACCTGGAACATTTTCTGATACGTATTAATTTCATCAGGCGGCAATGAGCTATTGCAGCTTTCTTCTTCCAGGCTTGATTTCAGGCGCAGTGAGCGCTCACTGATCCATTTTTTGTATGGCTGGGCTGACTTGAGTCGATTATCGACATCTTCTGGCATCAACATCTCACCAGAATCCGTATCTACCGCCACCATTTGTCCCGGACTCAGGCGACCCTTGGCGACCACATCTTCAGGTTTGTAGTCATAAACACCGATTTCAGAAGCCAGCGTAATATGACGATCTTTGGTGATTACCCAGCGTGCAGGCCGTAGGCCATTACGATCCATGGAACAGGCCGCATAGCGACCGTCTGTCATCACAATACCCGCAGGACCATCCCAGGGCTCCATGTGCATGGAGTTGTACTCATAGAAAGCTCGCAAACTGGCATCCATGTTTTCCACATTCTGCCAGGCAGGTGGAATCAGCAGGCGCATAGCACGGAAGATATCCATACCACCCGCCAACAGGGCTTCTAGCATGTTGTCCAGGCTGTTGGAGTCAGAGCCACTCATGGAAACCAGAGGGCGCACATCCTCCATGGGAATATGTGGAGACTCAAACTTATGACCACGGGCTACAGACCAGTTGCGGTTACCCTGTACGGTATTAATTTCACCATTGTGGGCCAGGTAACGGAATGGCTGGGCCAGGCGCCATTGAGGCCAGGTATTCGTCGAAAAACGCTGGTGAAAGACGGCCGTCGCTGACTCCATTGCCGGGTTGTTCAGATCTTCATAGAAAACCGGCAGGTTTTCCGGCATGACCAGCCCTTTGTAGGCAATCACTTTTGATGACAGGGTAGGAATATAAAAATACTCGTCAACAGGCAGCAGGGCTTTTTCAGTGCGACGACGTGCTATATATAAGTGGCGCTCAAAAGTCACATCATCCATACCCTCTGGGGCATTGACAAAAATCTGCTCAATCGCTGGCAGGGTCTTTAGTGCCTCCTCACCACAAGCCTCGCTATTGGTCGGCACTACGCGCCAGCCCAACACTTCCAGGCCTTCTTTGCCTAATTCTGTTTCCAGCGTTTGACGAGCGATAGTACCCGCTTCTTGCTCAGGGCTGAGAAAGACCATACCAACCGCATAGCGATCGTTAAGTGCAAATCCCAGCTCTTTTGCGGCAGAACGCATGAATCCATCTGGTTTTTTCAGCAATAATCCACAGCCATCACCGGTCTTTCCGTCTGCGGCAACGGCACCACGGTGGGTCAGGCGCGCAAGCGCACCGATTGCTGTTTTAAGAAGCCAATGGCTGGGCTTACCATCCATCTGCGCGATCAGGCCGAAACCGCAATTTTCACGTTCAAATTCAGGTCTATACAGACTGTTATTCTGACTGGGCTGTTTGCTCACAATGATTCAAACCCTTACTTAAAATATGTTCATACTAGTGCTGAGCCCAGATCTCGCCCGGGCAAAATGGCCAAGCAGTATACCGAGACGGCCCCGCTCCAGCAATCTTTCGACATGGATATTAGGCTGACAAAAACTGAAGAAACCCGGTATTACCTGAGGGTAATACCAAATCTACTCGAGAAAACCTTCAATGAGAGTTCAAATCCGCATGAACACTACCAAAACTCCGAACCCAGGGCTGGTTACGCTGAAGTGTGGCCGACAGTGATTTAATCGCCTGGCGTGCGGCTTCACGGCTAGGATAATTACCATAGGTAATAATATAACGAGTCTGTCCATTACGAATTGAACGGTAATATACAGCTTTACCCTGTAGTTTGTGCTGGACAATATACTGCTTCACCCCCACTTCCTGCTGGCTATTCATTAACTGCAAAGTGTAATGGGCCGGATCCTGCGTCCATAACCAGGAAACATTCTCCATCTGGCTTTGTGAAAACGGAGGGGTACTATCAACAACAATTTTTGCTGGTAGCGCTGATCTGGTTTTGCTAACCGGCAACATCTGAGTCTGAATTTGTGCAAATGGTCTAACCCAGGGTTTGAGCCCTCTTATTGATTTACTGAGTTGGTTCGATGCTTCTTGTGCTAACGCCTTACTGTCATAACTCTCATAAACCAACACGTACCATGCCTGCCCTTTACGTAGCGTTTTTACAATCTCATGAGGTTGTTTCAGTTTATGTTTCTTAACAAATGCCTGAACACTGGCTCGATCATGACTGCCCAATAACTGTAAAGTGAAATGATCCGGATTCTGACTACTAATCCAGTTAGGTGATCTTATTTTTCCTGCTGTTGCTGATTCAATTTTTTTCGCTGGAGCTGGCCTGACTACAGCTACTTTAAAATTTGCCTGAACTGGTTTCTCAACTGATGGATCACTAATGCGGACTTTCCAGGTATCGGCTTTTGCTCCCACGGCGATATTAATTTCAATCATTGACTCATTTACAAACTTGAACTGTTTTGCCGGTAATAATTTACTTCGTCCCGCCCAGTACACACGTACCTTTGACTGTGAAGTAAAACCAGAACCCTGTATGGAAATAGTTTGTGATTTTCGACTTGCCGGTACAGGATCAGGTTTAATGCTGAGGATAGTTAATACTGGTTTTTCAGGCTCTGTTTTCTCAACAGCTGCTATTTCCTTTTTATCAGCCAGAGTTTCAATGGGTAATACTTTCGATGCTTCCTGGGTAGCCGTTACTATATCTTGTTTGATCTCACGTTGTAGTAATTCAAGATCTTCTGTTTTTGCCGCACTATCCTGTACCGGTGCCTCGGCCAGTTCAGGCAGGACGTCACTTAGTTCTGACTGCTGTTTTTCCTCTTTCTGATCGTTCTCAGTTAGACTTTGCTCGATTTCATTCACGACCGAAGGATCAGAGCTTTCTGTAGTAACAGCACTACTTTCGACATTTTCTTCTTCAAAAACGTTATTGATTTCTTTCTGGAAAAAAATCCCCAGCGCCACAACAACGGTAATCGCTAAAAAACCGGCTAATTGTTTTTTAGAGAATCGAGAGCTATGTGGTACGTGAAAATCCTTAACTGCCTGATCCAGGCTACTACCATTTAGAATTAAGTGGGCACACTCATTAATACGTGCAGGAATACCAGATGAGTTGTGGTAAATTTTTTTCAGTTCTTTGTTACTAAAGGGCAACCCACCCTGTAGACCGGCAGCGGTTAAACGGTGACGAACATATTCTATAGTCTGCTCTTCAGTAAGTGCCGGTATATCCATAGTATGTGTGACCCGTTCTCGCATACGCTGAATTTCCGGACTATCCAGCATGGTTTCAATCTGCGGATCACTGAACAGAATAATACGTAACAGATTTCCATCACTGGCTTCGGCATCAGCCAGATTGAATAATGTTTCCAGTGCATCCTGTGGTAAGGCATGGGCATCATCTATAACCAGAACCGGGTTTTTATTCTGATGGTGCATTTGTGCAAGAAAATGATATAGCTTTTCCTGTAACACTGCGGGATCTTGTGGAATGTCTTTTAGTTGATAGTTTTCAGCAATGGTGGCTAATAACCTGTCGGCATCCATCATTGGGTTCGCATCGACCTGACAGATAGCCGTCTCTTCATCGGCATCTCGAACAAAGCAGTCCAGCAAGGTGGTTTTACCTACTCCCTTTTCACCGGTAATAATTAACAGGAGTTCACTGTACTGTGTCAGATGTTGCAACATATTTAAACGTTGCAGTCTTTCCGCATCAAGATAGGTAAAGTTTTCGGCAGACGCATCGGAAAATGGCGCTGATGTCAGGCCATAACGAGCCACATAGGGTGGATCAAGTCGCGCTAACTGATCAGCATCATAATCACTCATGGCATATATTCCTGTCCCTGCACGAAGACAACTTTATAACCCCGTGCAAGTTGATTATCACGTATTCGCTCCACGGCATCCTGTGCCACGGCCGGATCTGAGAAATGCTCGCGTTTTACACGACCGGCCGCACCCTGTTGACCCCATTCACGAACAATCGTCCAGCCACCAAGAAGATCACGCGACAATATAATTTGATAGTAGCGTGGCGGCTTGTTTTCCAAAAAACCTGTCTGCATGTAGATACGCATTATTCTATGAGACGGCTCAGGTTCCTGCTTTTTATGTTAACTCTTCTGGATCAAAAATACGCCGATACTCTGTAATCGCATAGCGATCTGTCATACCCGCTACATAGTCCGCCACGGCTCTTGCCCGACCTGGTTGTCCTGATTCCTGCTCAGCCTTTTGAATATTCTGTTGGTGCTCCGGATTTAATAACCGTGGATCATTTATAAAAGCATCAAATAAGGCACAGATAATTCGACTTGCCTTGGCTGACATTCGATGCACACGATAATGTCGATAAAGCTGATCGCGTAAAAACTGTTTTAATTCCAGATTTGCTGCCTTCATTTTATCGCTAAATGAAATTAAATCATCACTATGTTGACGTACTTCATTAATATCTTTTGGCTCATGACTTTTAAGATTTTCCTGGCTGGTCTCAACCAGGTCCACCACCTGTCGGTTAATCATTCGGCGAATAATTTCATAAATTAATTGCCGTCCATTGAGGTCAGAATAATTATCGGTTACCTCAATATGTTGATCTTCAAATAACTCAATATTGCGCAACTGTTCTATTGTAATCAAGCCTGAGCGCAAACCATCATCGACATCATGATTATTATAGGCAATTCCATCAGCAAGATTTACGACCTGTGCTTCCAGTGATGGCCGGGTTTTATCCAGGAAACGTTGTCCTACCTCACCCAGTTCTTTTGCATTTTTAATTGAGCAGTGTTTTAGAATGCCTTCTCGTGACTCAAAGGTCAGATTCAAACCCCGGAATTCAGCATAGCGTTCTTCCAGTTCATCAACTGTACGCAATGACTGTAAATTATGCTCAAAACCACCATAGTCTTTCATACAGTCATTCAGTGCATCCTGTCCGGCGTGCCCGAAGGGTGTGTGGCCTAAATCATGGGCAAGGGCAATGGTTTCACAGAGTTCTTCGTTCAGGCTGAGAATGCGGGCAATGGTACGGGATAATTGTGCGACTTCGATGGAGTGAGTGAGGCGTGTTCGAAACATGTCGCCTTCATGGTTTACGAAAACCTGGGTCTTATATTCCAGACGACGGAATGCGGCTGAATGGATGATTCGATCCCGGTCACGTTGAAACTGGCTCCGATATGCCGGACTTGATTCAGGGTAACGGCGCCCACGTGACATCTCGTCATTGGCGGCATAGGGCGCAAGTTTAAGCATATTTTATCCTTGAATTAATCACTATTTATAGCACGATGTGCCTCAATAGTTTCTTTTAGTAATTCATGATCAAATTCATTGGTAACAAAGGCATCACCTAACGATTTATATAGAACCAGATTTATCTTACCGTCACGCACCTTCTTATCTACGGCCATCAAATCCATAAACTTCTGGTAATCCATTGTTGCCGGAGACCGTGTTGGCAGATTGGCTCGGTCAACAAGATCTTCCACTCGTTTCAAATCTGCTTCAGTTAACCAGCCCTGACGCATGGACAAATCTGCTGCCATTAGCATGCCTGTCCCCACCCCTTCACCATGCAACCAGTTGCCATAGCCTGTTCCTGTTTCAATGGCATGACCAAAGGTATGCCCCAGATTTAAAAGTGCACGTACTCCGCTTTCTTTTTCATCCGCAGCCACAACTTCGGCCTTACAGGCACAGGATATCTCAATAGCCTGAGCAAGATAATCTGGGTCGCGGCTCAAGAGCTTGTCCATATTGTCTTCAAGCCAGTCAATAAACTTTCTATCACGTATCAGGCCATACTTAATAATTTCAGCCAGGCCAGCACTAAGTTGGCGATCATCCAATGTATTTAATGTATCAGTATCAATGATCACAGCCTGTGGTTGGTGGAACGCTCCAATCATATTTTTACCACGAGGATGGTTTACTCCTGTTTTGCCACCTACAGATGAATCAACCTGTGCTAACAAGGTGGTTGGTATTTGTATGAAGTTGACCCCACGTTGGTAACACGCTGCTGCGAATCCAGTCATATCTCCAACCACACCACCTCCTAAAGCAACCAGGGTACAGTGACGATCAAAATGCTTGCTAAGAAGTGCGTCAAAGATAGTGTCTAATACTTTAAGATTTTTATATTGTTCTCCATCAGGAAGGATGACGGACTCACACTGGTAGTCGGAAAATAGCTCAAGTACTTTTTCCAGATACAGTGGTGCAACTGTTTCATTAGTGACGATCATAACCTGTTTGGACGAAACAACAGGTTTGATTAGATTTTTCTGATCCAGAATGTCTGATCCAATATAGATTGGATAGCTGCGTTCACCCAAATTAACTTTTAATGTTTTCATTTAGCTTATATAAAAATGTACTTGTAAATTTAACTCTAAAATATTCAGTATAAACTGAATATACTTTTAAATTTCTTTCAACTTTTCTACAATCTCTTGAACCGTTTTTGTAATACTTTGCTGATTTGTATTAATGACCACATGCGCTGTTTCACGATATAAGGGCTCACGGATCGCCATCAAATCTTCAAATTTCTGTCGTGGATTTTCAGTCTGTAATAATGGACGATTTTGATCATTTTTTGTTCGAGCAAGTAATTGCTCAATATTGGTATGCAAATAGATTACCTTTCCGCGTTGCTGCAAATGCTGCCTGTTTTCTTCTCTCAGCACAGCTCCTCCACCAGTGGCTAAAACCATATTTTCCCGCTGACTAAGCTCATCAATCATCGCCTGTTCACGATCACGAAAACCCTCCTCGCCCTCGAGATCAAAAATAAGCGGAATGTTAGCGCCAGTCCGAGCCTCAATCTCATGGTCACTGTCTGCAAAATCCAGAGATAAAACTTTGGCAAGCTGGCGACCAATCGTCGTCTTTCCGGCACCCATTGGGCCAATAAGGAATATACGCTGAACTGATTTCATCAGCAAAGGATAACAGGAAGTACCCCGGTTAGAAAACCGGGGTTGAGTATCTTGTTTAGAGGGTGAGGCTGTCCTGGAGGATTTTGGGAGTAACAAAAATCAGCAATTCTTTTTTATCATCCACTTCCACTGTATTACGGAACAACACTCCAATAACTGGCAGATCACCAAAGAAAGGAACTCGAGTAACAGTCTTACTCTTGGTCTGTTCATACACACCACCCAGTACAATAGTCTCACCATTATCGACTAATACACCGGTTTGAATACTCTGGGTATCAATAGGTGGAACACCGCTTACCAGGTTACCAAAATCAGGCTGGTCTTTTCTGACATCCAGTTCCATAATTATTCGTGAATCAGGTGTGATCTGTGGTGTTACCTTGAGCTCAAGTACCGCCTTTTTGAAAGCTACCGTCGCTGCACCACTGGAGCTAGCCTCAAGATAAGGAATTTCCTTACCGGCGGTGATTATGGCTTCCTGTTGATTTGATGTAATAACGCGAGGACTGGATACAGTTTCTGACTGACCCTCTAACTGTGCAGCCGAAAGTTCCAGCTCAAGTAATGTCCCAAAGGGTAATCTTGCCATCGCCAGACCAATAGAACCCGCATTAATTGATGAAGGTAAATTAACATTCCAGCGATCGGGCGACTCAAGAGTCTCATTATTAATCAGCTGGGTTGTGCCATCAAGTGTACCTGAGGTATATCGACCTCGACCGTCACTACCCGTATAATCACGGCTAACACCAAAACGCACGCCTAACTCATTTTTAAAGTTGGTACTGGCGAGAACAATACGCGATTCAATTAAAACCTGGCGCACTGGCACATCCAGTTCCTGTACCATATCAATAATGGCGTTAATATGTGTGGCGGTATCCTGTACAAGTAACTTATTTGTGCGTTCATCAATCGTTATTGAACCACGGTCAGATTGTAATGAAGTACCCTTTGTTGCAAGTAATTTTCCTAAATCTTCAGCCTTGGCATAATTGACCTGAATCGTTACCGACTCAAGTGGTGCTAACTCGATAACCTGTTTATTAGCTTCTAATTCAAGTTTTTCGCGTGCTGCAATTTCTTCTGCAGGTGCAACCAGCATGACATTACCATTCTGGCGTTTCGCTAATCCCTTAGTCTTAAGTACAATATCCAGGGCCTGATCCCAGGGAACATTTTTCAAACGCAATGTTAAATTCCCTGAAACCGTATCACTCGTTACCATATTAATACCGGTAAAATCAGCCAATAATTGCAATACAGCACGTACCTCAATATTCTGGAAATTTAAAGACAGGCGTTCTCCCGTATACCCGTATTTAAGTTTCTTCACTTTATCATCTGTAGACTTCACAATAGGCTTAATATCAATTGTCAGCTTTTCATTGGCCTGATAAGCAATATGATCAAATTGGCCTGTCGCTGCAATAATCAAGCGTACATCATTTCCATGATTATAGGCGTCTATTGTCTTAACGGGTGTTGCAAAATCAATCACATCCATACGACGCTCAAGTTCTTCTACTAAAGAACTATTTTTAAACGTCACCTGCACTTCCTTGCCACGTTTTTTCATATCAACAGCCGTATTGGGATCGGCAAGCGTTACTTCTATTCGACCTTCTCCGCTATCACCACGGCGAAAATCTACATTAAGTACATTTGATGTTGAAGCTCTACCGGATGTAGCAAGATTGAGCTTACTGCCCGCAGTTTGACTACCAAATGATGCAAACGAATTATCATTTAAGGTAATGACAATACTTTTATCCTCAACCGCCGCGTTATAACCAACCAGTTTTGCCAGATTGACAACAACACGTGTGCGATCGCCCGCAGTAACAGCCGTAATACTACGTGCAACACCAACTCCAATTGCAGTTGTCTTGCTTGGTAAATTAACTGTCGTTCCAGGAAGATCAAATGCAATACGTGCTGGATTATCAATAGTAAAACTGGCCGGTTCTGCTATGGCCTGACTTAAGCCTAGTCGAATTTGTATTTTGTCCCCAGGCAATGTCGTATAAGTAATATCATTAAGTTCTGTTAACTCAGCAGCATTAACTGTAACAGAACTTACCAATACCAGAAGAGCTAGCAAGTAACGGTTAATACTTACATGCCATTTTGTTTGTTTTCTTTTCATATTATTGATGTTCATAAACATTAAACTCATCAGTTGCTACTCCATCAGGCATTACTCGGTCAGTTGCAGGACTACTTCACGATCTGCCCAGCCACCGGTACCATTTGGGATAATTTCTTTTATCTTGATAGTTGTTTCGGATATTAAAAGTATTTCACCGTAATTCTGTCCAAGATGGTTGCCTGGTTGCACTCGATAAACTGTATCATCGGGCGCTGAAACCAAGGCCCAGCGCTTACCATTACGTTCCAAATGTCCAACAAATACCAGTGAATCAAGAGGGAACTGCTCAAGCGCCTCACGTTTGCGATTACTATCCGGACGCATGCCATCATCAACTACCTGTTGCTCATCTTCTACCTCTACAAAAGGTGAAAAAGGATCACGTAATACTGAATGATCATAAGTAAAAGATTCATACGGCTTAATTTCAGGCAACCCTTTGATACGTCCTGGCTTGCGAGATTTTACTTCATCTACATAGGTATTAAGATCATCATGCTGATCACCACTACAGGCGACTAATAGCAGCACAGAACATAGCTGCAGTACAAATGAGCTTCTTTTAACTATTGTATGTAATTCATTCAGCATAACCATACTGTCCTGTTCGATTGAGGTCATCAATCTAATTTTATCGCCGGCCTTTTTTCTTCTTATTTTGTGCCGAACGTAATTGACTAATTTCGTTTTCATCTAAATAACGATAAGTTTTAGCAATAATACTCATTGTCATTTTTTGGTTTTCATCACCTTGCTTTTTATCTTTCTTAATCTCAATATTATGTAGTGTTACAATTCGCGGTAAGGCCGCCACACCACTGACAAAACGTCCAAAGCGGTGATAGTCTCCTAGCATCTTCATTTCAATTGGAAATTCAGCATAGAAATCCTTATGTGCTTCTTTCTGCGGCTTAAATAATTCAAACTCAATACCACTTGCCAAACCTGTTTGAGAAATATCTACCAGTAAATCATCAATTTCAGTTTTACTGGGTAATTGTCGAAGCATGGCACCAAATGACTGCTCCATTTCTTTCATCTGCAATTTATACGCTTCCAGATTGGCTGCTTTTTGCCATTTCTTCTGAAAATCATCCTTCAATTGCAATTCCTGCGAACGTATTACAGTAAGCTTTTCCTGTTGGCCTTTAATATCAAGAAAATAGCCAAGAACCAGAACAAGAATGCAAAGAATAATAATCACTGCCGCCTTTGCAGGCATTGGCCAGGAACCAATCTTGTTTACATCAAGCTCATTCAGATCAATGCTGATATCTTTCATTTTTTGACCTCCTGAGCAGGAGCTACCTGTGTACACTTTAAAACAAACTCACGTGAGCCATCTTTTTTTGCTTCAAGTTTGATTACATCCAGTACTGGCTTGCTTAACCAGTCTGAAGCTTCAATATTACGCATGAATGCAGATACACGGGCATTGGATTGAGTATAGCCAGTAATTGTTATTGCTCGACCTGTCTGTTTGACTTCTTTGAGATAAAGCCCTTGTGGCAGGATTCGGGCAATCTCGTCAAACAAATGTACAATTTCAGGTCGATTACTCTGTAACTGCTGAATAATTTTGATTCGTGCTTGCAGGCTTTGTTTATCTTTTTCAAGCTTTTCAATTTCTTTAATCTGGGTTTCCACCTCAGTAATTCTTTCACTTAGAAACTGATTGCGTTGCTGTTGTGTATTAATAAAATTCGAATACTGAATATGTACAGCTGCAATAATGAGTACCATCAATACTACAGACAACCCCATAATCGTTAGAAACTGGCGTTGCTGTTCTTTACGCTTTTCTTCACGCCAGGGAAGAAGATTAATTCTAGCCATTAGTCTAACCCTCTCATTGCTAAGCCACAGGCAATCATTAATGCCGGCGCATCATTACTTAAGCTTTGAGCTTTGACTCGTGAAGCAAGTGTCATATTTGTGAAAGGGTTAGCAACCGAGGTGTGTACTCCCAGTTTGTTTGCTATTAATTCATCAATGCCTGTTAGCATTGCACTACCGCCTGCCAACACAATATGATCAACACTGTTATATTGGCTGGAAGAGAAAAAGAACTGTAATGAGCGACTTACCTGCTGAGCCATCGCATCCTTGAAGGGCTCTAGTACTTCTGGAATATAGTTATCTGGCAATCCACCCTGACGCTTGGCCATCCCGGCTTCTTCATAGGACAGACCATAACGGCGTTGAATTTCTTCTGTCAGCTGTTTGCCACCGAAAACCTGTTCACGTGTATAGATAGTTTTCATATCATGCATGACATTCAGCGTGGTCATGGTCGCACCTACATCAATAACCGCGACGGTTTGATCAATACCCTGCTCTGGAAGCTGAGTTGCCAGCATAGAAAAAGCATTTTCCATTGCGTAAGCTTCAACATCGACAATCCTGGCTTTTAAGCCTGCTAGTTCAATCGCGGCAACACGCACATCTACATTTTCACTACGAGAAGCGGCCAGCAGCACATCTACTTTTTCAGGATCGTTTTCAGTTGGGCCCAGTATTTCAAAATCCAGATTTACTTCTTCTAATGGATAAGGAATATATTGATCGGCTTCCAGCTCAATGCTTTGCTCCATATCCTCATCATCCTGGGTCGCCTGCATGGAGATCACCTTGGTGATCACCGCCGAACCCGCAACAGCTACGGCTGCAAATTTATTGCGCGTGCCCGAGCGCTTGGCTGCACGTTTTATGGCTTCACCAACGGCTTCCACATCGGAAATATTTTTCTCAATCACCGAATTAGGGGGAAGCGGCTCCACCGCATAACTTTCCACACGGATACGATCCCCATGCCTGCCCAATTCAAGTAATTTGACCGCAGTAGAGCTAATATCCAGCCCTAAAACCGGCTGTTTTTTTTGTTTAAGTAAGTCTGCCAAGCCCATTTTTTTCTTTAATCCCTAGGGGTTACAGAAACAACATCTTTAACTACATTAGGTTTCAGAGTCAACTATAGGTCAACACATAGATAAATACAAACATATCGTGTGATCCGACAGTTGAAACTTGTATACTCCAGTATCGGAACAACCAGAAGAATCTTTACTTTTTTCAATCATATGAAGCCGATTATTAAGAAACTTGTCACATTTTGCCTTGCTTCGGTTCTCAGTCTGGCACTTTTAGGGGCGATCACCGTCATCGCGGCCTATGTTTATGTCATACCTACGCTGCCCGATATCGACACACTCAAGGATGTGCAATTACAGGTTCCCTTGCGTGTCTATGCCAGTAAGGGCGAACTTATTGCTGAATTTGGTGAAATGAAGCGCACGCCACTGAAATACGAAGAATTTCCTAAGTATTTGATCCAGGCTGTCTTAGCTGCTGAAGATGACCGCTTTTTCGAACACCCCGGGGTCGATTATCAGGGAATTTTACGTGCGGCCTATCAACTGGTTCGTACAGGTGAGCGGGCTCAGGGCGGCAGCACCATCACCATGCAGGTTGCCCGTAACTTTTTTCTCAGCCCGGAAAAAACATTTCTCCGCAAAATTAATGAAATTTTTCTTTCCTTCAAAATTGAAGGTGCCTTATCTAAAGAAGACATCCTGGCCCTGTACCTGAACAAAATATACCTGGGTAAACGATCCTATGGCTTTGCAGCTGCGGCCCAGGTTTACTACGGTAAAAAACTTCAGGATTTATCGCTAGCTGAAATAGCCATGATTGCTGGCCTACCTAAAGCTCCATCAAGCTATAACCCGGTTGTGGCCCCCGAGCGCGCTTTACTTCGTCGTGATTATATTTTGGGTCGAATGCACTACCTTGAATTTATTTCAGACACCCAGCTTACTGAAGCCAGGGCAATCCCCGTCCATGCGGGTGTCTATAGTAAAACCATTGATGTTAATGCCCCATATGTTGCCGAAATGGTACGAAACGAAATGTTTAGTCGGTATGGTCAACAAGCCTATACCGCTGGCTATGAAGTTATAACGACTATTGATGCCCGGTTACAAAAAGCGGCCAACACCGCCCTGCGTAAAGACCTTCTGGCATATGACCGTCGCCATGGCTATCGGGGCATTATTAAACACGTCGAGCTGCTAGACGATATCGATAATGCCGACGATCAAACCGGCTGGCTAAAACTATTAGACGACATCACACGCCCAGGAAACCTTGTGCCTGCACTGGTCATAAGTGTTGAAGAAGAGGCTGTCTATGCCTTCACTGGTGATGCAGAAATCGCCTATATGCCATGGGAACAGCTGAGTTGGGCACGCACATACATTGATGAGAACCATCTCGGCCCTAAACTTGAGGAACCATCTGATGTGCTCTCCGTAGGAGACATTATTTATGTTACTCCAGCCAAACCTGGCTGTAGCTGGCTAGCACAAATACCTCGCGTTGCTGGCGCTCTGGTCTCACTTCGCTCACAGGATGGAGCCACCGAAGCACTGGTGGGTGGATTTGATTACTACCACAGCAAATTT
>JAPHRJ010000006.1 GCA_026196045.1 Gammaproteobacteria bacterium | reverse complement strand
TGGTGAACACTTAGGGTAAAAATGCCGAGAGCCCAATGCGTGGATAGAACAAGTGTTCACGATGACCAGAATGGGTGTTCACGTTCACCAGAATACGCATTTGGCAACCAAATAAACGACGTTAGCATTATTAAGTGATTTAAAAATACTTTCTACGGTGACAAGTTTAATTAATTCAGCTTCGCCTATTTGATCTCAAGGGTTCAATTTGTACATAAGTCGGCAGATCCAGCGAAATTATGGGACAAAACTTAGTAAACTATTGATATTTAACCTTATACTTACATTCTCCCGTACGGATAATTTCCGTACACATTGACAAGTGGCATTACAAAGTATATATTTTCAGCATAAGTACGGATATATTCCGTACGGATTTCAGAGGTAAAGAAATATGGCAACTACGCGCTTTGATATGCGGTTAGATGAAGAAGTAAAGGCCAAGGCTGAGAAAGCATCAGCATTACTTGGTATGAAAAGCCTGACAGAATATATTGTAAGGCTAATGGATGATGATGCCACAAAGGTTATTGCAGAACATGAAAGTATCATGGTTCAGGATGATGTTTTTGACCGATTTATTAATGCCTGTGAAAAGGTACAAAATCCAAATGCTGCGTTACTTGAAGCGGCGGCATTTACAAAGGATCAGGACATTAAGTGAGTTGGTCGAAAGCATTTGTAGAGCTTGATAAGACTAAACATGATCGAGTGTCATTTGATTGTGGTGAGGAAGGGCTAAATACTTTTCTTCAAACCTATGCTGCAAAACATATGGAGGTGGGGGTTAGTAGAACTATGGTTCTTCCTGCCTCCATTCCACTACCTGGTGGCAAATACCCCCTCTGCGCATTCTACACAATTACCCCCAGTTCAATCTCTAGAGAAACTTTACCAGAGCAATTCGCAAAAAAACTTCCACATTATCCTGTACCAGTATTCTTACTCGCCCAATTAGCAGTACATTCTGAGTATCATAGCCAAAGTTTAGGAAAAGTTACATTAATTAAAGCTCTGGAATATTTATATGAAATAAATGCGCATCTTAAAGCCTATGCAGTTGTTGTGGATTGTTTAAATGACAATGCTAGAGAATTTTATCTAAAATATGGATTTGAAGTATTGTGTGAATACAATGGAAGAGTCAGGATGTTTACCCCGATGAAGACAGTTGAACAGCTATTTAAATAACTAAGGCAGCTGATTAATTCCACCGTTCATGGTGAACTCTTCGACACCCCTTCGGCAAGGCTCTCCTGAGTTTATCGAAGGGCTCAGGACAGGCTCGGCTTTGGCTTCCTGCGTCACTCTACCTCCTGCGTCCATGCAGTCGTCAGGGCGAACGGACTAGTAAATTCCGACACCTCATCTAGAACTGTTATATTAACGGGTCAACCAAGATGAAAAATACAATCGGTAGAAAGATAATTTTTTTGTCTATGTAGGAAAACTCCTACACAAATTTAAGCACTTTACCTACAGACCACATATTTACTTTATTGTAAGTTAACAACTACAGGGATGTGGAAAATTGACATGGATGTCTATCACATCAATGTGTTGCGGCCAGCTTGTCTGGCCGCAATTTTTTAAGCTCCAGAATATCTAGACTTAAATATCAAGAAAGCCGGCTGTAGCCGGCTTTCTCTAATATGGTTTTCAACTTATACTGCCTGGGGCATGGCTATGGGCAATCCTGAGCCCGCCCAGGCCAACATACCGCCTCGCAGGTTAAATACATTATCATAGCCGTATTGCTGCAGGAACATACACACCTGGGCTGAGCGCGCACCACTGTGGCAAATCACATAGAGTTCTTCATTGGCGCTGAGCTCATCCAGACGCACAGGAATACTGGCCATAGGCATGGGTTCAGCACCTGGGACTGTGCCCCGGTGAATTTCATTGATTTCGCGGACATCAATAACACGCATGGATTGTTTTGTTTCCAGTTTTTGAGCCAGTTCTGGCGCTTCCACTTCTTTAATGCTGTACATAACCTACTATCTCCGTCAGTTTTCTCTGGTCAGAATAATATATTAGCGATTGCTTATATTTCAAGTCTTTATTTGAGTATTTTACTAATTTATTGTTTTTAATAGTTATTTACTGATAATCTTGCTCTCAAGATTTAGCTTATTCGTATTATTTTGCAGGTTATTTCAACATGGTAAGTCGACAGGAACGCAAAATCCGTATTCAGCGCCAACGCCAGGCTCTTTTGCGTTACCAGAAAGAACGTTTCAAGAATGCCCAGGCCGTTCCGGGGCAAAATGACTTTATTATGGTACTGGACCACCTCAAAGCGGGGTTCAATGTACCCAAGATTTTTCGTACCGCCGAGGCCTTTGGTGCCCGTGAAGTCCACATGATCAATATTGCCCCTTTTGATCCCTCACCATCCAAGGGTGCCTTCAGAAAAGTTCCAGCCATTGATCACGATACTTTCCGTGGCTGCTATCAAAATTTATCTGATCAGGGCTATACCCTGTTCTGTCTTGATGCTGGATGCGAGCATGATATTTATGATGTCAGCCTGCCAGCAAAAAGTGCCTTTGTGATGGGCAACGAAGGCCTCGGTCACAGCTTTGATCGAAATGAATACCCAGAGGTGCAATGTTTGCGGATCCCACATGCGGGAATGATGGAAAGTCTGAATGTGAGTGTAGCTGCATCAATCGTGATGTATGAATACATGCGTCAGCATCATACCGACGGGCCGAAAGCAGACTCGCAAGGCTAGTTTAAATTCGGACTATTAACGTTTACGTTTTGCAGAAGAGCGTTTTTTGGATTTAGTTTTGCGCCCTGGTTGAGCAGACTTTTCATTTTGTGGCTGTTCCATGCCAACAGATTTTAATAGTGCATTCACGTCTTTAACATCCAGCTCTTTCCATTTACCTGGTCGTACATACCGTTTGAGTTCAATATTACCATAGCGGATACGCATCAATCGGCTCACAGTATGCCCTACCGCTTCCCAAAGACGCCGAACTTCTCGGTTGCGTCCTTCCTTAAGCATAACGTGGTACCAGTGATTCCGTCCTGTACCTCCAGAATCAAGAATACGATCAAAATGGGCGGGGCCGTCTTCGAGTTCCACTCCCTGTTGCAGCATGGCAAAGGTTTCAGGTGAGATTTCACCCTGCACGCGTACTGCATATTCACGTTCAATTTCAGAGGATGGATGCATTAAACGATTGGCTAATTCACCATCGGTGGTAAACAGAATTAAACCAGAGGTATTAATATCCAGACGCCCAATGGCAATCCAGCGTGCGTTTGAAACTTTCGGTAAAGATTGAAAGACGGTACGCCGACCCTCAGGATCGTTCTGGGTGCAAATTTCCCCTTCGGGCTTATGATACGCAATAACCCGTAAGCGAGGCGTAAATTGAAGTTTATTAAGTGGTTTGCCGTCGAGAATAATTTTATCCTCTTCAGAAACCTGTAGACCAAGTTCGGCCGTCTTACCATTGACCTTGATTCTGCCCTGCTCTATCCATGATTCAATTTCACGACGTGAACCATAACCGGCCCGGGCAAGAACTTTCTGTAGTCTTTCTTTCATTGGAGGATTTCATCACTAATGAAGTTTAATGTAATTTGTTCATCCTTCGACAGGCTCAGGACGAACGGTCTCTGATTAAAGTTACCGTTCGTGGTGAGCCTGTCGAACCATGAGCAGGATTAATTGACTCTTCTTTTAAGAATCAAATAATAGACAAACTAACTTTCAGCCGATAAAGGCTCATCAACTGAGTCTTCAATTGTTGAAGTAGTTTGTTCTTCTGAATTATTTTCACCATTATCTTCATCGCTGATATCAGATGAAGCAGGTAATGCTTCTATCTCGGCACTGGTATTTGTGTCTGATTCAGACTCGTCTATTGTGCTGTCATCGGCAGCCGCCTCATCCAGACCATCGGATTTAATCGTTTCTCCGGGTAAGTCCAGTTCCAGCTTCTCATTGATGGAATCAATATCACGAATCTCCGCCAGGCTTGGCAGATCTTCCAGACTTTTTAAATTGAAGTAATCAAGAAAGCCTTTCGTCGTTGCATATAAAGCAGGTTTACCTGGTACATCACGATGTCCGACTATCTTTGCCCAGTCTCTTTCAATAAAAGCCCTGATGATTTGCGAACTAACACTCACGCCACGAACTTCTTCAATCTCAGCACGTGTAATCGGTTGACGATAAGCAATCAACGCTAATGTTTCCAGTGAAGCACGTGAGTATCGAGCAGGTCGTTCTTCCCAAAGTTTGGAAACCCATTCAGCATAATCCTGTCTAACCTGATAACGATAACCGCTACCGACTTCTTTCAATTCAAGACTACGACCTTCACAGGCTTCCTGCAACGAGACAAGCGCCTGCTTTATCGCATCCTTTCCGGGATGTTCTTCTTCCGGGAACAGGCTCATGAGTTTGGCTATATTTACCGGCTCATCGGATGCATAGATAATCGCTTCAATAATATTTTTAAGTTGTTCTTCGTTCATAGAAACCTTTGCTTGTTTCTCGATTATTTATTGACAGTTTCAGCCGCTTTAACATGGATTGCTCCATAGGGCTCGGTTTGAATTAATTCAATTAATGACTGTTTGACCAGTTCAAGAATCGCTAACAATGTTACAACGACACCACCACGTCCTTCTTCAACATCAAACAGTTTAGAAAAGTCTGTAAAACCATCAACGGTTAGACTGTCCATTACTCTCGACATGCGCTCTCTGACAGATAAGGGTTCCATTTTAATATGATGATGTTCGTACATGGATGCACGTTGTAAGACATCTTTAAACGCAGACAGAACATCTTTCATATCAACACGTGGCGGTAAGCGTACGACTTTAAGATCAGGCGCTTCGACTTCGGCCAAATATACATCACGGCCTACGCGAGGCAATTGTTCAATATCTTCGGCGGCCTGTTTATATCTTTCGTATTCCTGCAGTCGTCTGACCAGTTCGGCACGAGGATCATGTTCATCCTCATCTTCACTGACAGGTCGTGGTAATAACATACGCGATTTAATTTCTGCCAGCATCGCCGCCATTACCAGATATTCACCCGCTAACTCTAACTGCAACTCTTTCATTAAGCCGACATACTCAACGTACTGGCGAGTAATCTCGGCAATAGGAATATCGAGAATATTAAGATTCTGGCGTTTGATCAGATAGAGTAACAAGTCCAGTGGCCCAGAAAAGGACTCCGCTAAAAAGACTTCTAACGCATCGGGTGGGATGTATAGATCGGTTGGTAATTCAGTAACCGCCGAGCCCTGTACGACGGCAAAAGGCATTTCTTCCTGGTGGTTAGCCGGAAGCTCATGGGGTGTCTCTTGTGCCTGTTCTTCTGTCATCGTAAGTATCGTTTTTTAAAGACCGGTATCTAAAAGATAAATCCCTTACCTGTATAATTTATGGTATCTCTGATTAATTCCGCGTTCGTGGTGAACCCTTCGACAGGGCTCAGGGCGAATGGAATTAATCAGAGCGTCCTTAAGCAGTACATCACCATTAATAGTTTATCGTGAGCAAGCCAAAAACAGAACTACCGGTATTCCAGTCCCATTGCCTGTCTAACCTCGACCATTGTCTGGCGGGCGACATCTCTGGCACGTTCACTACCTTCATTAATAATATTTCGCACCAGGCCGCGATTTTCTTCGTACTGTTTCGCACGTTCGCGTATGGGAGCCAATTCAGCCTGTACCGCATCAATCACTGGACCTTTGCAGTCAATACAACCAATCCCGGCACTTCGACAACCCTGCTGTACCCATTCCTGTGTTTCTTCATTCGAGTATACCTGATGCAATTGCCAGACTGGACATTTTTCCGGCTCACCAGGATCCGTTCTGCGAACCCGTGCCGGATCGGTCGGCATGGTGCGTAGCTTCTGCTCAACGGCTTGCGGGTCTTCCCGTAAGGATATCGTATTCTGGTACGATTTGGACATTTTTTGTCCATCCAGGCCTGGCATTTTTGAAGCCGGAGTTAATAACGCCTCTGGTTCGGTCAGGATAATACGGCCGCTGCCTTCGAGATAGCCAAACAGACGCTCTTTATCACTCAGGGTTATATTTTGTTGTCCATCGAGTAATGCCTTTGCAGTTTGCAGCGCCTCAGCATCACCCTGCTCTGTATATCTTTTTCTTAACTCTTTGTAAAGCTTGGCATTTTTCTTGCCGATTTTTTTAATCGCGGCCTCAACTTTTTCTTCAAATCCGGGCTCACGACCATACAGGTGGTTAAAACGCCGTGCGACTTCACGGGTCATTTCAACATGGGCCACCTGATCTTCACCCACCGGTACCAGACCAGCACGATAAATCAGGATGTCTGCACTTTGTAACAGAGGATAACCAAGGAAACCGTAGGTCGCCAGATCCTTCTCTTTTAACTTCTCCTGCTGATCTTTATAGCTAGGCACCCGTTCCAGCCAGCCTAATGGCGTCATCATGGACAGCAGCAGGTGTAATTCAGCATGTTCAGGTACACGGGACTGGATGAACAGGGACGCCGAACCAGGATTCACCCCTACGGCCAACCAGTCAATCACCATATCCCAGACACTGGCTTCCATAATGGAAACATCGTCATAGTGGGTCGTCAGGGCATGCCAGTCGGCAACAAAAAAGAAACACTCATATTCGTGCTGCAGCTTTAGCCAGTTTTTTAATACTCCGTGGTAATGCCCCAGATGCAAGGCACCCGTTGGACGCATACCTGATAAAACACGATGTTGTTGATTCGTAAGGGAATTCAATCCTGTCTCCTGGAAATGAAAAAAGCCTGTGGTACTGCGCTGATTATAAGTATTTGATATTCAGTCAATTTGCTATCAACAGATTTAAATATCGTCATTAGCGCTTTATTTTTATGGCGGCGATTATACCCTGTACGCTGATATGACTCGACTCGAATCTGGTGTATTACTCAAAAAAGCCTGGATCACCTTTGCCATAACGAGCTATTTGAGGAATATCACCCGTCATATCCACCACTGTGGTTGGCTCAATCCCGCAATTGCCACCATCAACAATCAGATCAACGTGATGTTCAAGTTCTTCACGTATTTCATAGGCCTCGGTCATGGGCATGTCCTCTCCTGGCAGAATCAGGGTGCTGCTCATGAGCGGCTCACCCAGCTCTTCCAGTAACATCTTGACGATGGGGTGATCCGGAACCCTGAGACCAATGGTTCGACGTTTGGGATGCATTAAGCGGCGAGGAACCTCTCGGGTTGCTGGAAGAATAAAGGTATAGGCACCCGGCGTGCAGGCATTGAGTAAACGATAAGCGGTATTATCCACCTTGGCATAAGCTGCAATTTCCGATAAATCACGGCAAACCAGGGTGAAGTTATGCTTGTCATCGACTCGTCGGATCTGGCGAATACGATCCAGGGCCTTCTTGTCGCCAATATGGCAACCAAGGGCATAGGCCGAGTCGGTCGGATAGACAATCACCTCACCATTTCGTACTCGGTCTACCGCCTGGCGAATCAGACGTAACTGAGGGTTTTCCGGGTGGATCTGAAAATACTGGCTCATAGCGTAAGGGCCGAGGGACAGGGGTCGAGGGACGAGTTTTCTGAATCTGTCTGCCCCTGATCAGAAGCGGGCTTTGGCCAGGATGCATGTTCCCATATCGGCTTACAAACCTCAGGTAATGGCGACAACCGGCCCATATCGAGATAAGGGTTCTCAGGGCCGTGATAATCCGATCCAGCTGATGCATGTAGTTCAAACTGGTTGGCAATCTGGCCCATATGCAAAATTTCATCCCGACTGTGACTACCAGAAACCACTTCCAGTGCCAGACCACCCAGCTCACGAAATTCTCCGACTAACTGCCGACGACGTGTCGCACTCAAGCGATAGCGTGCTGGATGGGCAATGACCGCCTGCCCCCCAGCGGCCTGAATCCAGCCCAGCGCCTCTTCAAGCGAAGCCCATTGTCCAGGCACATAGCCGGGTTTGCCCTGCACCAGAAATCTCTTAAACACCTGCTTTAAATCTTTGGCATAGCCATTCTCAAGCAGGAAACGTGCAAAATGAGTGCGGCCCATAATGCGCCCTTTGGCAAATACCTTCGCCCCTTCATAGGCCCCTTCAATCCGCTTTTTCGACAGACGTCGAGCAATTTCTTCCGCTCGCCAATCTCGAAACTCACATAACCGTTGCAGTCCTGATAGCAGTTCTGGTGTCTGGATATCGAGATTAAGGCCAACAATATGGATAGTCTGTGAACTCCAGCTCACCGAAATCTCAGCCCCATTGATAAAATTCAACCCCAGCTTTTTAGCCTCGATGCCCGCTTCGGAACAACCATCAATTAGATCGTGATCCGTCAGGGCCAGATTTGTGACCCCTTTGGAATGTGCAAGCCGGACCAACTCGGTCGGAGTCAGGCTGCCATCAGAAGCGGTGGAATGAGAGTGCAAATCATACATAGGCGCGGGATTATACAGGAGAATGTCTGACACCGTTTGACCAGATACAAAATATTCCAGCAGAAAACAGTACCCCTACCTGTTTCATGAGATTGTAAAACCTGTAGCGTGCGGGAATAAATGTCTGCCCTGGAACGAGGGCTTATGCTACAGTATTCAACTATTTAATTTTCAAACAGTTACTCAAGCAAACGGAATTTATGTCTGAACTTGAATTAGAGCCACAATCACTCAGTGACGCTATTGGAGAAGTGGCCGACTACATTGTAAAAATCCGCCGTAAGGCCTTTGCTGAAATTCCTCCACAGGTGGATTCCACTGATCAGTTTGATATAGAGCTGGATCAGTTCCTGACCATGCTGGATTTAAGGATCAAAGGTGACCAGTTCCCTGATCAGCGGGAACCCACTACAAATCCTGTTGTCAATGCAGATGAGAAGGCAATGTCCGATATGGGCCTGCAGGTTATTAACACCTTAAGCCAGTGGGCACAACATTTACATCTGCACGATGCAACTGAGGATCTTGAAATTATTGTCCTTTCATATGCATTGTGGTGTGCTCGGAATCTTGGCTATGTCGCGGTGCTTGATCCGGTCGTTGATGCTGTATCATCTTACGCCAACCGCCAGTCCGATTCCCACGTCATGAATGCATTAAGTGGTACAATTAATGAAATCATGGATGCGGTAATACCGGAGATCAAGGCTGATAAAGATAAGGATGATCCCAATCGTCCCTGGCGATTGTTAAATTTTAACTACGGAATAGTTGCAACCCGCAGCTTGGATCCACATGTTATGGAGCAGGCTTTTGATCAACTCTTACAGCGTTTCCCAGAAGAAGCGGCTGTTTTTTTTAAAGAAGGCGCAGAACAAATGGATATTGTTGATTACCCAGATCATGTACGCAGCGTCATGGAAAAATATTATCAAACCACTAACAACCCAACACTCCACTAAAATCACAAGATAGTTTTTACAACAATGAAGTTTTTATTCGATTTTTTCCCAATCCTTTTATTTTTTATTGCATATAAGCTCTACGGAATTTATGCCGCTACGGCCGTTGCGATAGCGGCAGCCTTTGTTCAAAATGCCGTCTTCTGGTACAAACACCGTCGCTTTGAGAGAATGCATCTGGTCACACTGGGACTGATCGTTTTCCTGGGTGGAGCCACGCTGATTTTTCAGGACAAGGCTTTTGTGATGTGGAAGCCGACTGCTGTTAACTGGGCCTTTGGTCTGGCGTTTTTAGGCAGTCAGTTTTTTGGAAATAAAACGCTTGTCGAGCGTATGATGAGTCACGCTATTGAAATCCCTCGCTTTGCCTGGAGTCGTCTAAACATAAGCTGGGTGATCTTTTTTGTGCTCATGGGCCTGGCTAACCTCTATGTTGCAAACATGTATTTCCTCGCCGATGCCGCTTTAATGAGTGCGGCTAACTCAGAAATTGATATTGATAATTGTAACCGGCTAAATGAAAGCCTGCTTGGATTATGTCAACATGCTAAGACCATGGAAGAACAATGGGTAAACTTTAAACTCTTCGGCATGATGGGTTTAACCGTCCTGTTTGTTATCGGGCAGGCTTTTTATCTTGCTCGTCATGTTAAGCCCGAAGATGAACCGACATTAGAAAAAGTAGAACAGGATCAAGGTAACTAATTATGTGGTATGCCATTATTGCGGAAGATAATGAAAATTCACTGGAACTACGCAAAGTGACTCGTCCAGCTCACTTGCAACGTTTAGAAGCCTTGCGTGATGAGGGTCGCCTTTTAATTGCCGGTCCCCACCCTGCAATAGATAATTCTGATCCGGGCCCAGCGGGTTTTACAGGTTCTCTGGTCGTTGCTGAATTTGATTCTCTAGATGCCGCTCAGGACTGGGCCAACCATGACCCATACCTGGATGCTGGCGTTTATGCCCGAGTCACAGTTAAACCCTTTAACAAAGTTTTGCCATAACATTATTTCAAACATAACTATATTAATTAACACTACTAATTAAGGAATATATTAATGAACAAGTATACAAGAGGTTTAGTTTTCTCAAGTTTATGTCTACTTGCAGGTAACGCTATTGCAGCCGATAAACCTGTAGCTGTTGTCAACGGCAAGCCTATTAGCCAGAAAATTTATGACCATTATCTGGCTCAGGCAACCAAACAACGCAAGGACAAAAAAGGCGCAGGAGACATTCCTCGTGAGGCAATTATTAACGAACTGGTTAACCGTGAACTGTTATATCAGAATGCGATTAAGGACGAAATCGAGAAAATACCTGAAGTTGCTTTTCAGATCGAACAGCTTCGTATTAATACACTGATCCAGGGCATGTTAACCAAAGTTGCTACTTCAAAGCCTATAACCGACGCCGATCTGAAGAAAGAGTATGACGCCCGCATTGGCCAGGCTAATCTTTCAGAATACAAGGCCGGTCATATTCTGTTAAAAACTGAAGAAGAAGCGAAAACAGTTATTGCAGAACTGGACAGTGGTTCCAAGTTTGCCGAGCTAGCCAAGAAAAAATCTACCGGCCCATCTGGTAAAGATGGTGGTGATCTTGGCTGGTTTAATGCAGGCCAGATGGTACCTCCATTCTCACAGGCTGTAGCCCAAATGAAAAAAGGCAGCTACAGCAAGACTCCAGTTAAGACCCAGTTTGGCTGGCATGTTATTAAACTGGAAGATACTCGAAAGCCAGAACCACCCAGGTTTGATGATGTAAAAAAACAGTTACAGATTGTTGTTCAAAACCAACGTCTTCAGGAATACATCGAGAACATGCGCAAATCAGCAAAAATTGAAATTAAATAAGCATGACTTTTTAAATAAAAAATAGCCGGTTATACCGTAATGCCGATCAGTTAAGGCTTGATTAACCCGATCGACAGGATCAGAATCCTTTATCAGACTTTGTTTTGATAAAGGATTTTTTTTATGCGCCTCCGC
>JAPHRJ010000028.1 GCA_026196045.1 Gammaproteobacteria bacterium | reverse complement strand
GCAATTTTGAACGTTCTCGCTTTGGCGAGAACGGCCCCGAAGGGGTGAGGCACATGGAGGTGCCGAATAATCCTTGTTCCCCAGCCATAAAGTTAAAAAAGCTCACCTGAAAGGGTGGGCTTTTTTACTTTAAGGGGATAAGGATGAGAACCGGGTTCGACAAAATTGCCAGGAGCGATTTTGAACGTTCTTGCTTAAGCGAGAACGGCCCCGAGGGGGTGAGGCACATGGAAGTGCCGAATAATCCTTGTTCCCCAGCCAATCAAATCAAAGGCTTAGCAGAAATGCCAGGCCTTTTTTGTTTCTGTGGGGCAATTATGGGGCAAATATAAATTTATTTTGTAGGGAATGCTTTGTAATATTTCTAATTTCCCAACTATCATTTTCTTATGTATCATGCGCTGCATATACTAAATAAAATTATGATAAAAACTCCTCTCCCAAAGTTTGATTTACCTCCAGTAATTGAGACTGTTCTCAGCGCTCAATTTTCTCCTCTTCCAAATTTTAGTAATGCACATGCTGGGTGGTTTTGGAAAAGCTATTTGAATGAAGTATGGGATCATGCTGTAGCTGCACCACGGTTAGATGACCATTTTGAAAAATTTTCTGAAGAATCTATGTGGATACCTGAGGGGGGGCGTTTCATGCTTCAGACACAGCCTGCTGTGGATAGGTTGCAGATCATTCGTAGTGATAATTTAAGGATGATACAGTGCCAGAATACTAGGTTTGTTTATAATTGGAGGAAGCTAGAGGATGGTGATTATCCAAGCTATGAAAAACTCCTGCCAGAATTTAAAGAGAACTTTGATAAATATCAGAAGTTTGTAAGTGACTCAAAAAATCCAGAGATTAAACTTAATCAATGGGAAGTTACATACGTTAATCACATACCAAAGGGTGAGTTGTGGGATCAAGCAACAGATTGGCAGAAAATACTTCCAGGATTTGGTGTGATAGCTCCCTCTGTAGAAGGGCAGACTTTAGATAATTTTCGAGGTGTATGGAGTTTTGCACTTGATGGAAATAAGGGTCGAATACATATTGATTTACGTCATGTAAGAGTAGGGGGGGGATCTGGGCCAGAGGCTTTATTGTTGCAACTTACAGCAAGAGGGGCTGTCAATAAAGATGTAGATTTATACTCTGGTTTTGATATTGGTCATGAAGCGATTGTTCGAACATTTGCAGACATGACATCTAAAGAATGCCATACAAAATGGAAAAGGGGTATGTAAATGAGTCCAATATTAAGATCATACAGGTTATGGGAAGAGCCAACAGGATCTTTTAATTCTCATGGATTATTGAGTTCGGGGGCAGCAGAAAAAGATATTGCCTGGCACAGAAACTTTATGGATCTTTATGAGCTGTTTGACCTTGAAGATAATTGGGATGGTGAAGATGCTGAAGCACCTTCAATAGAGTTGATTGAAAATGCCATATCATATTTGAATAGTTTACAGACAACTAGTGATATGCCTGCACCATCAAGAGTTATTTTTACTCAAGATGAAGAGATAGTTGTTGAGTGGAATTATAATAATAATTATCTTGAGCTTACTATCGCGGAACCTTACAAAGCAGAATGGATGATTGTTGATCCTATAGGTAATGTTCAACATTCAGAAGTTGATTTGCAACCTCAAGTTGATCCTTGGCAACAGTTTAATGTTGCATAAATTAAGGATGATGTTGTATAGAATAATTTGAAAAATACTATCTAGTGAAGGAGCAATCAGAGCCAATATCAGCGGATGAATATATATTGCGTCGTATTCCTAATATAAAAAATTATATTGACTTAACACTACCCATCCCTGTTCAAAGGGGTGCTCTTGGACCATCAAGTAATGATGATGATGGTTTGTCTGTTTATAGAGAAGAGTTTATTTCTGCAGAAGATCTTGCTAATGCGGGTACAAATATGTCTGGTTATTTTGTTGTTAGATTTAGAGCGCAAGATCTAATTTCTTTGGGACTAAACCTTATCCCTGATCCTCTGCCACCTTTACCGGGACATTCCTTAATACCAGAGTTAAGTAGGGGGTCCAAAAAAGCCAATAGAAATTTTTATAAAGAGGTGACGTTAGAGCTTGCGAAATTAGCTTCTCAGGATATTGTTTACTTCCCTAATTCCTGAGTTCAAAAAACTAAGACTTTGCCCCTTAAGTGTCCCGCAGACGATAATTAATATCGTAATTAACGGTTAAAATAATAAATTGCGACATTTAACTTGCGGATTATATATCTGTGGTTGTTCTACCAAAATGTGTTGAAAAACTGAGCAATAAAAACCGACTGTAGCAAAAAAACAACACCTAATGCCCTGTTTTATAATTATTGTTGTTTTTTTTGAAAAAACTGTTGCGTAAATACCAACAGTGGTCTATAACTTATGCCTGAGTTTTTCGAAAAACTTACTCAATGTAAAAAATATCTCTAATAATTTAGGAGTTCAATAAATGAATAAAAAACTAATTGCTCTAGCCGTAGCTGCTGGTGTCGCAATGCCAATGGCTGCTGTACACGCCGGTGCGACTGTTTTCGGTACAGTACAACAGGAAATCGTAAGTGCTGATTTCGACAATAATAATGCTAGTACGAGTATGTCTGGTGATGGCATGCACGTAGTTGATGGCATGAACGGAGGTACTGCAGCTAATGGTCCTGGTGAAGGTTCTGGTGCTTCTTCTTTCGGTGCCAAAGTGACTGAAGAACTGGGCAATGGCATGAAAGCCCTGGCGAAGGTAAACTTTATGTTTGACTCCTCTGATGGTGGTGCAGTAAGTATGCGTGATTCTTATGTTGGACTGTCTGGTGGTTTTGGTACAGTCCTGATTGGTCGTATGAATGCACCTTCAAAAGCGATCAACATGAAATGGGATCCCTTCCTGGCCACATTCATGCAGGCGCGTACTAATGGTGGTATGAGTTCAGCGTACAATAGCTACCTGAGCAATGCGATTGCTTATACTAACAAGTTTGGTCCTGTTAATGTTATCGCTGGTATCGGTGTGGATGAAACCAATGACAACCCAGTCAGCAATGATGCTGATAACGATCATGCTGTGGATGTTGCCATTAGCGCTCCAATAGGCCCAGTGACTGTGGTTGCTGCATACCGTGATACTGATGGTGTGACTACTACGGCTGCAACTGCTGCTGACCAGAAATCAAAAACTACTAAGCTCGGCGTGAAATGGGCTGACGGTCCAATGTCTGCGGTTCTTCAATTCGAAGATACAGAAAACCATGGATTAGTTACTGAAGATACGGAAGGTGAACACCTGTATGCTAACTTCGGTTACAAAATGGGCAAAAACCTGATGACTGTGGCTTACGGCCAATTTGAATGTGCTTCATCAGGTTGTACTAACGATGATGGTACTTACCTGGCTGTTGGTATGATCCACAGCATGAGCAAGAACACTCGCATCCATGTGGGTTACCGCTCTACCGAAGGTGAAGCGGCTGCTGGCTCAACTCCTATAACCGATGTAGATGTCTTTGGTTTAGGTGTACGCGTAAGCTTCTAATAATAATTTAAGTAATTAGAAGTACTTGAACGGAGCCTTCGGGCTCCGTTTTTTATTGCTGCTTTTGTATGAGTGAGACTTCGGTTTTTTATTTTCTTTATTCTCAATCTGGCCGGTTTGGCGTGCTAAAATGCGCGCTGATTTTTTGATTAACAGCGAGCTGTAACTCAATTCATGGCCTCTCGAATTCGTGAAATCCCCTACAATTATACGTCCTTTTCTGATCGGGAAATTGTTATCCGTTTCCTCGGCAAGGAAATGTGGGAAACACTGTCTACCTTACGAGGAGAGCGAGTCACTGGTCGTTCGGCTCGTATGCTGTTCGAAATTCTTGGCGACATGTGGGTTGTTAGTCGTAATCCCTTTATTCAGGATGATTTACTCAGCAATCAAAAACGCCGTGCTTCACTAATTCATGCTTTACGTCACCGTCTGGAACAGGTGGATGCTCGCGCTAATGGTAATGAACTGGCACTACAGCTTATTGGCAAGACGCGTGAGGCGATTAATGAATTTGAAGCCTGGTTTCCAGAGCAGATCACGTTACGCCAGAAAGTAGCCAAACGCCTGCGCAAAGTTACGCATGTAGATAATATCTGTTTCGATGGTCTGAGCCGAGTCTCTCATGTCACCGATGCTTCTGACTGGCGTGTGGAATACCCTCTGGCGGTTCTCGTTCCAGATACGGAAGAAGAAGTTCAGAAAGTTGTCGCGGCCTGCCTGGAACTCGGTATACAGATGATCCCGCGCGGTGGTGGAACAGGTTATACCGGTGGCGCGGTACCGTTACATAAAAATTCAGTTGTCATTAATACGGAAAAACTTGAGGCACTGGGTGAGGTTGAACATAGATCCGTATTAACTTATGACGGTGTGAAAAATACAGTGCCAGTGATTCGTGCAGAAGCGGGTGTGGTCACGCGTCGGGTTTCAGATCGTGCGGAATTAAATGACTGTGTATTTGCGGTCGATCCGACTTCTCAGGATGCATCCTGCATTGGCGGTAATATTGCCATGAATGCCGGTGGTAAAAAGGCCGTCATGTGGGGCACAACCTTAGACAACCTTTTATCATGGCGCATGGTGACACCTGATGGTTTGTGGATGGAAGTTGAACGGCTCGAACATAACCTCGGTAAGATCCATTTACAGGAAACGGCGGTTTTCCGAATCCAGCGTTATTTTTCAGATGGCACAACCAGATCGGGCGAAGCCGAAACACTACGTATTCCCGGTGCAGAGTTACGCAAGCTGGGACTGGGTAAAGATGTAACCAACAAATTTCTGGGTGGTCTGCCGGGGATCCAGAAGGAAGGTTGTGATGGTCTGATTACTTCAGCCGTGTTTATTTTACATCGCATGCCTGAGCATATTCGTACTTTATGTCTGGAATTTTATACTTCGGATTTAGGCAAAGCCGTTCCCGCTATTGTTGAGAGCAAAAATTATCTTGATGGACTTGATGGGGTCGATCTTGCCGGTATGGAACATCTCGATGAACGTTATGTTCTGGCTGTAGATTACACGCCAAAAGCTCCGCGGCGTGACTTACCCAAAATGGTCTTGCTGGTCGATGTGGTTGGTGATGATGAAGATAAAGTTGCCCAGGCGGCTTCGGAAGTGATACGTCTGGCATCACTGCGTGGGGCTGAAGGTTTTACTGCAGTAAGTGCCGAAGCTCGTCGTCGTTTCTGGTTAGACCGGGCCCGTACCGCAGCAATTGCGGCACACACCAATGCTTTTAAAATTAATGAAGACGTGGTGATCCCTCTGGAGCGCCTTGCAGATTACAACGACGGTATTGAGCGTATCAATATTGAACTTTCTACGCATAACAAATTAGCGATTATTGAAGCCTTACAGAATTATTTTGCTTCAGCGATGCCCGAGCAACAGACATTAGTTGCGGGAGAAGCACCTTCTGCAGAAGATAATGAAGAAAGTAATGCCATCTTTAATGCCAAGGTTGACGCGGCCGTTAGCCTGTTAAATACGGTTAAAACCCGTTGGCAGGGGATTCTTGATCATATTGATGACAAGGCATTAAGTTATCCTGAACTATGGCAAAGTAAATTAGAGTCAGCCCCCGATCCTGATGTCAGCTTTTTTAATTTACTGCAATGTCGAGAACTGCGGATTTCTTTCCGCAAGAGTGTTGAGTATCCATTAAAAGATATTTTTGCTGGACAGGACTTAACGGCCTTACGTAAACGACTTGATAGCATTCATGGGGATGTTCGTTCCAGCCGCCTGTTTGTAGCCACGCACATGCATGCCGGTGATGGTAATGTGCATACCAATATTCCTGTTAACTCGAATGATTATCTCATGATGCAGGAAGCTGACAGGATAGTTGAGCGGGTGATGAAACTGGCGGAAGATCTGGGGGGAGTGATTTCCGGTGAGCATGGTATCGGCATTACAAAAATGCAGTTCCTTGATCAAAATACCGTTGATGCATTTACTCAATATAAACAAACAGTCGATCCTAAACAGTTTTTTAATCCAGGCAAGTTGTTAGCGGGTTCTGGTCTGGAGAATGCTTATACACCTTCATTACGACTGGTTGAGCAGGAAGCATTAATTCTTGAGGCTAGCGAGTTAGGTGATCTGAACCAGATGGTAAAAGATTGCCTACGCTGTGGTAAGTGTAAACCAGTCTGTAATACACATATTCCTCGTGCAAATTTACTTTATTCACCTCGAAATAAAATTCTGGCAACCGGCCTGATTATTGAAGCATTCCTCTATGAGGAACAGACACGCCGTGGTATTTCATTGCGTCATTTCAAGGAAATGAATGATGTCGCCGATCATTGTACAGTTTGTCACAAATGCCTGAGTCCCTGCCCGGTAAATATTGATTTTGGTGATGTATCGATCACTATGCGCAGCATTTTACGATCTCATGGGCGTAAACATTTTAATCCCGGCACCTGGTTGTCGATGATGTTTTTGAATGTCACCGATCCCATTAATATTAAACTGATGCGTAAATTGTTCATTGAGTGGGGTTATAAAGGTCAACGTCTGGCTTATCGAGCCACACGTGCATTAATGCGTTTTCGTCGAGGAATTCCTGCAGCAAGTACCGGAAAAGCAAAAATTTCTGAACAGGTGATTGAGTTTATCAGCAAGCCGATGCCGGAAAACATTCCGCCACGTACTATGCGTGCCTTGTTGAGTATTGAAGATAACAAAGTAGTTCCGATATTAAGGAACCCTGAAGCAAGCCAGGAAAAATCGGATGCTGTTTTTTATTTTCCGGGTTGTGGTTCAGAGCGTCTATTTAGTCAGGTTGGTCTGGCAACGTTAGCCATGCTTTACCATACTGGTGCGCAGACGGTATTACCGCCAGGCTATTTGTGTTGTGGTTACCCGCAAAGCGCCGGGGGGGATGCGGCTAAAGGAAAACAGATTTCAGTTGATAATCAGGTATTATTTCATCGACTGGCCAATACGCTGAATTACATGGATATCAAAACGGTCATTGTGTCCTGTGGGACCTGTATGGATCAACTACAGAAATATCAGTTTGAACGTATTTTTCCCGGTTGTCGGCTACTTGATATTCATGAGTACCTGATGGAAAAAGGAATTCAGCTTGAAGGTGTTAATGGTGTGCAATACCTATATCACGATCCCTGTCACACACCAATGAAACAATATAATCCAGTCAAGGTCGCGGAAAAACTGACAGGACAGAATGTTCTGTTATCGGATCGCTGTTGTGGTGAAGCAGGAACAATGGCAACTGCTCGCCCGGATATTGCTGCACAGGTGCGTTTTCGTAAGCAGGAAGAGTTACAGTCGGGCATTCAAAATCTGATTGGTGAAAATAAAAATACCGATGGCCAGGTTAAAATGTTGACTGTGTGCCCAGCCTGCGTACAGGGTCTCTCTCGTTATAAAGATGATACCAACCTGGAAGTAGATTATATCGTTATTGAATTGGTGAAAAATTTGCAGGGTGAGAACTGGCAGAGCCAGTTTATTGAACGCATACAAAATGGTGGTGTTGAACGGGTATTGCTCTGAGTTTAGCAGGGCTTAGTTCAGGCGGTCAGTCTAAATAAATGTCCCTGATACCAGTTTAATATGTATGTTCCACGTTCATGGTGAGCACTTCGGCATTACTCAGGAGTGCCTTGTCGAACCCTGAATGTAAATATGTTCCACACGTTCGTGGTGAGCCTGTCGAACCATGAATGTGAGAGTGGATATAAGTGAATTTATGCTTATTCACCCTTCGACAGGCTCAGGGCGAACGGTAATTTAATTAGATATTTTTTTGAAAGTGCACTGGTATCAGGAACACTAATTTAGCTTTATACCCGTCACGCAGTTGACTGGTATCTGTGAATAAAAAAAATTAAATCCGCATGTAAGTCCAGCCTTCCTGCTGGCGTGCTAATGCTCGCTCCAGCGCAGAAGGAATAACTTTTACATCCTGAGTTAATTCAACATCAAACCCTTCCAGGTCACGGTGACGGTTCAGTGCAATCTGGCAGGCCAGAAACTGTACATTATTGTATTCTGCGGCCATGTTGACGATACGCCTGGCATAATCAGTATTCTGCGAGCGGAAAAGGTTTATACCCTGACCATTGGCAAGGACCTCAATCGTGATCTTTCGACCAGACTGGTTAGATGTTTTTAGCAGATTCTCGGCTTCATCAAGTACAGTAAACAGGTGTTCAGCATCACCACTATTTACATGTAGCATGATGTTCCAGCCATCTTCTTTATTAATTACGGCTGGATTGAGTTTTGTGGTTTGTGACAACTCAAGCAAACCGGGTGCCTGTGCTGGAATGGTTGCACTGTAATGACCAATGACCAGTCCTGATCCCAACAACAAAGAGGCCGCTATAGCGCGGAAGACATTACGTTTGGTCGAGTTGTGATCCGGCAGTTCCAGGCTTTGTGGCATATCATGATAAGCCAGTTGCACCATGTCTTTGACTTTCTCCAGAGCACATAGACGTGCTGCCAGTTCTTTGTCTTTGCTGATGCAGTCTAATAATTGCTGACGTTCATCGGCACTAAGCTGGTTATCAATGTAAGCATTCAGAAATTCATCAGAATACTGGTTACTCATTTCACTCTCCTGATATGAGGGGTCGTCATCAAAGTATCGTTGTTAGACTCGGGTGCCAGTTCAAGTAGTTTGCCGGTTAGGGCTTTGCGGGCACGGCATAGTCGAGACATGACAGTTCCCATTGGAATTTCCAGGCTGTCTGATACTTCAACATAAGTGAAGCCTTCCAGATCAACGAGGGTTACAACTTCACGTTGCCCTTCTGGTAAATTAGCAATGGCGGCTCTTACTTTATCGACAATATGTTGTTGTTCGTGATTTTTTTCCGGGGTGATATCATGGTGAAGCTGCTCTGGATCCAGTTCATCCATTTCACGCTGGCTACGCAAATAATCACGCCAGCAGTTTTTAAGAATGCCGAATAGCCAGCCTTCCAGTGCATCTGGGTTTTTTAGCTGGGATAGTTTTCTCAGTCCTTTTGTTAAGGTGTCCTGGGTCAGATCATCGGCAAGGGCCGAATTGAGTGTCCAGGAATAGGCGAGTCGAAAGAGCCGGGGGCGCATATTTTCAATACGTTGCCGGAGCGCGTTATCGGGTCGTAAGAAGTGTAATGGATTCATTAAGCCTGCCCATCAAATAAGACACAGGTTGAATGTTAACACTCCTTTTTTACTTAACCCAAGCCTGAAATTACAAAATTTGCATTAATCCAGTAAAATATAAAATAAGTCAGGTTATTTAAAAAGATCTTTAATTACAGCAAGTTAAAGTAAGGTCTTTTTGGGGAGATGATGGAATAAAAGTGGAAGGTAGTGCGTCCTATTAATACTCATAGCCACGCATAGCCATGAGCTAAATCCTTGGAGGAGGTACTCCATACTGGTTTGTATGGTATTAAATTGACAACCCATGGACGGGTATTTTTTTTGATGTGCAACTTCCCTGTTGCATTTGATTCAATCTTCTTCTGAAAATTAATCCAGCTTTTTAACTCCATCTTTAGTTCCCAGTAACAGAACATCCGCCGGACGAAGGGCAAACAGACCATTCGTGACGACACCAGGAATATTATTCAGTGTCTGTTCCAGTTTTGCTGGCTCCATGATTTCCATGTTATGAACATCAAGGATTACGTTACCGTTATCTGTAGTAAAGCCTTCGCGTAGTACAGGTTGTCCACCCAGTTTGACCAGTTCACGTGCAACCATACTGCGAGCCATAGGAATCACTTCAACCGGTAATGGGAATTTTCCCAGTACATCAACCAGTTTTGATTCGTCGGCGATACAGACAAATTTCTCACTTGCGGCCGCAACAATTTTTTCTCGGGTTAATGCACCACCACCACCTTTGATCAGGTGCAGGTGTTTACTGGATTCATCGGCACCATCAACATACAGGGACAATCCATTAACATCATTTAAATCATAGACCGGGATGCCATGACCTTTTAAACGATCGGCTGTTGCAACTGAGCTGGCTACCGTGCCATCAATTTTATTTTTTATATTGGCAAGTTCATCAATAAAAAAGTTAGCTGTAGAACCGGTGCCTACACCGATAATGGTTCCTGCCTCTACATATTCTATGGCTGCCCTGGCAACCTCCTGCTTTAATTCATCCTGGGTCATATTTTTTCTCCTGCGTATTTTTGACTGTTATCTATTGTTAGATTGTGTCGGCTCTGGCTAGCATTTTTAGGGTTAAAATAACGAGTGCAAATAGCTATTGCCGTTTTAGATTATGGCTTGCAGTCAGTCTGCATCTCCATAATACTGTTATTTGATGATTCCCCTATTATATTCGGGAGGTAGCCTGGGTATCCACCATTTATCACGGTGATATGGGTCAATAGCAGGTTAATTTTGAGGATGCGGAGTAAAAAATACCAGATGAACCACGACTATCTTGCCATGATCAATTCAGCACCGGTTTATGATGTTGCTCGCCAGACACCGCTGGATTTTGCGCCCTCATTATCAAAGCGGCTGGGAAACCAGGTATTTCTAAAACGCGAGGACCTGCAACCGGTTTTTTCCTTCAAGTTACGGGGAGCTTATAACAAGATTATCAGCTTGAGCGAGGAGGAACGTGCCTGTGGAGTGATTGCGGCTTCAGCTGGAAATCATGCTCAGGGTGTTGCCTTGTCAGCTAAAAAACTGGGGCTGGTTGCAGTCATTGTTATGCCAAAAACTACTCCAAATATTAAGGTTGGTTCGGTGCGTGAAATGGGCGCGGAAGTGATCCTGCATGGCAACACTTATGACGAAGCGTATGAACATGCCAGGGAACTTGCTTCTAAACGAGGACTTACTTTTATTCACCCCTATGATGATCCTCTTGTCATCGCCGGTCAGGGTACGATCGCGATGGAAATCATGCATCAACAAAATGATATTGACGCCGTGTTCGTGCCTGTTGGTGGTGGTGGCCTAATTTCAGGAATTGCCGCGTACTTTAAATCGGTTTCTCCCAATATCAAGGTGATTGGTGTTGAGCCTGATGATGCTCCCTGCATGTATGCTGCTTTACAGGCGGGTGAGCGAGTTGTGCTGGATTCGGTGGGAATTTTTGCAGATGGGGTAGCCGTGCGTCAGGTTGGTGAAGAGCCTTTTCGTATAGCGCAGGAGTGTGTGGATGAAGTGATTCTGGTTAATACGGATGAGATCTGTGCCGCCATCAAGGATATTTTTGATGATACGCGTTCCATTACCGAACCAGCCGGTGCATTAGCCGTAGCCGGTATAAAAAAATATGTAGAAAGAGAGTCTATTAAAGATCAGATCCTGGTCGGGATTGATAGCGGCGCAAACATGAACTTTGATCGTTTACGTCATGTGGCCGAACGTGCCGAATTAGGTGAACGTCGGGAAATTATATTTGCGGCGACCATTCCCGAAAGGCCCGGTAGTTTTCGAATATTTTGTGATGCTATTGGCTTACGTGGCATCACCGAGTTTAATTACCGTTATTCTGATTCTGACAATGCGCATGTCTTTGTTGGTGTGCAGGTACCGAATGGCGAAGAAGAAAAACAGGTGCTTTTTTCACGTTTGGAAAAAGATGGCTATCCCTTTATGGATATGACTGACAATGAAGTCGCAAAAATGCATATTCGTTACATGGTTGGTGGTCATGTCAGTGGAATCGAGCATGAATGTCTCTATCGTTTTGAATTTCCCGAGCGTCCAGGCGCATTATTGCGCTTTTTAAAACGCATGGGTGAGCACTGGAATATCAGTTTGTTTCATTATCGTAACCATGGTGCTGCCTATGGTCGGGTTCTGGTTGGAATCCAGGTACCACCGGATGAAATGAAACAATTTGATGTATTTCTACAGGAACTGGGATATCGCTACTGGAATGAGTCAGAAAATCCAGCTTATACGATGTTTTTGAGTTAGAAGGCTCGAGAAAACAGATTTTTTAGTGATCTGAGTAGTTCATTGGGAATAAAAAAAGGGTCTGCATCTGCAGACCCTTAGTTTTTTGTAGCTAACCAGGAAGATTAACGTTTAGCTTTTCTTCTGGCTTTTTTCTTAGACTTCTTTTTGGAAGTCTTTTTCTTAGCTACTTTTTTCTTTGCTTTTTTCTTTGCTTTTTTCTTTGCTTTTTTCTTAGCCTTCTTCTTAGAAACTTTTTTCTTGGCCTTTTTCTTAGCTACTTTTTTCTTCGCTTTTTTCTTGGCCTTCTTCTTAGAAGCTTTTTTCTTGGCCTTTTTCTTAGCTACTTTT
>JAPHRJ010000051.1 GCA_026196045.1 Gammaproteobacteria bacterium | reverse complement strand
TACTCCCCCGTTTGTGGAAATTCCTTTTACTTCCCCGTTCGTGGTGAGTCCAGTCGAACCATGAACAGGCCACTAATCTCTCTAGAAAACAGCCTGTTCCGTATTTCATTCTTTAACCTGCAACCAGAAAGTTACGGGACCATCATTTGTCAGTGATACTTTCATATCAGCAGCAAACTCTCCGCAGGCAACTGTGCTATGTTTTTCTCTGGCCTGATGCACAAAGTTTTCAAATAACTGTTTACCCTGTTCCGGCTCAGCGGCTGATGAAAAACTGGGTCGCATGCCTTTATCGGTATTAGCGGCCAGAGTAAATTGAGGAACGAGTAACAGGCCACCGCCCAACTCTTTCAGGCCGAGATTCATTTTATCTTCCTGGTCTGGAAAAATACGGTAACCCAGAATTCGTTCAAGCAAACGATCAGCCTGCTTTTGAGTATCGCCCTTCTCTACTCCGATCAAAGCAAGAATGCCCTGATCGATTTCACCTGTTATTTTGTTTTCAACAACAACACGGGCTTCTGTAACCCGTTGCAACAATGCAATCATTTTATTTTTTCGAGTATCGTTCTGGTTGCTTTAATCAAAGCGGCTGTCGTAGAAACTTCGGCGGCCGAATGGCCAGCGTCAGGAATAATATGTAACTCAGCCATCTCCCAGGCCTGATATAACTCCCAGGCACTTTCCATAGGGCAAATAACATCATAACGTCCCTGCACAATGACACCGGGAATTTCACCGAGCTTATGTGCATCACGCAGCAGCTGGTTATCTTCAAGGAATGCATTATTCATAAAATAATGTGCTTCTATCCGAGCCAGACTTAGGGCGGTAAAGGGGTCACTAAAATGTTCGACTACACTTTGCCTGGGTTTTAATGTCGCTGTACGACCTTCCCAGATCGACCAGGCCTTGGCCACGGCCATCCGTGTTACTTCATCATTGCCGATTAAACGTCGGTGATAGGCCTCAAGCAAATTACTCCGCTCGGCCTCGGGGATGGGCTCAATAAAATCTTCCCATAAATCAGGAAAAATCCGACTGGCACCCGACTGGTAAAACCATTCAATTTCTTTTGGGCGACAGAGAAAAATTCCACGCAGGATCAAACCCTGTACTCGCTCAGGATATGTTTCGGCATACACCAGCGATAAGGTCGAACCCCATGAACCGCCAAACAATATCCAGCGCTCAATATCCAGGTGAGTTCGGATATGTTCCATATCCGCCACCAGTGCCTGGGTGTTATTGGCTTCAAGCATGGCATGCGGGGTAGATTTGCCCGCGCCACGTTGATCAAAAAGAATTATCCGATAGATATCAGGATCAAAGAACTGGCGATGGTAGGGTTCACAGCCGGCACCCGGTCCACCATGAACAAAGAGTACCGGCTGTCCTTTCGGATTACCGCACTCTTCGACATGCAATACATGGCCGCCATCCACCGCCAGACTGTGGTTAACGTAGGGTTTAATCAGGGGATACAACGTGTCCATAATATTTATTGTAGACGCTTAGCACCATTAATTCCTATAGACGATCAAACCCTCGTATAGCCTGTTATAACACCATTAATTTGCGCTGCGAGATGCTCTTTTACGTTCATGTTCGAGCAGCAGTTTTTTACGTAGACGAATATGATTTGGTGTTACTTCAACCAGCTCATCATCATCAACAAACTCCAGCGCCTGTTCCAGGGTATGAACCTGGTGAGGAGTGAGCACCTGGGCCTCATCCGTACCCGAGGCACGCACATTGGTCAGCTGTTTACCTTTCAGCGCATTGACTACCAGATCGTTGTCACGCGAGTGCAGGCCGATGATCATGCCTTCGTAGACTTCCTCACCATGGCCGATAAACATACGGCCACGCTCCTGCAGATTAAAGAGTGCGTTGGTGAGCGCCTTACCCGGGGCATTGGCGATCATCACACCGTTCTTGCGGCTACCGTAGTCACCCCTTTTGAACGGACCATAGTGATCAAAGACGCTATAGATAAGTCCTGAACCCTGTGTTGCGGTAAGGAACTCGGTACGAAAACCGATCAGACCACGGGCCGGCATGATGTAGTCCAGACGCACACGACCATGGCCATCAGGCACCATATTTTTCAGATCAGCGCCACGAGCACCGAGCTTTTCCATCACGCCGCCCTGATGTTGCTCTTCCACATCAACGGTTACCTGCTCGAATGGCTCCTGTGGCTCACCGTCGATTTCACGGATGATAACTTCGGGACGAGAAACGCCCAGCTCAAAACCTTCACGACGCATGTTTTCGATCAGTACGGAGAGATGCAGTTCGCCACGACCGGAGACCTTGAACTTGTCCGGATCCGAACCCTGTTCCACACGCAGCGCAACGTTATGCACCAGCTCCTGATCCAGACGCTCCTTGATCTGGCGCGAGGTGACGAACTTGCCGTCCTTGCCTGCGAAGGGAGAATTATTGACCTGGAAGGTCATGCTCACGGTCGGCTCATCAACACTGAGAGGGGCGAGTGCCTCAACGGCTTCAGGGTCACACAGGGTGTCGGAAATATTCAACGGATCCAGCCCGGTGAAACAGACAATATCACCAGCCTGCGCCTCATCAATCTCAATACGCTCCAGCCCCATAAATCCATATAGCTGCAGGAGGCGACCTTTACGGCGCTGTCCTTCCGGATCGACGACGGTGACCGCAGTGTTGTTCTTAATGCGACCACGAGTGATACGACCAATCCCGATCACACCCACGTAACTGCTGTAATCAAGCTGCGATACCTGTAGCTGGAAGGGGTCTTCCGGCTCCACCTGAGGTGGATGAACGCGATCAACAATAGTCTGCAACAGAGGCACCATGTCGCCATCGCGAACGTCTGATTCAAGACCGGAGAAACCACCCAGACCCGAGGCGTAAACAACAGGAAAGTCGAGTTGTTCATCGGTAGCACCTAGACGATCAAACAGGTCAAAGGTCTGATCCAGCGCCCATTCAGGACGTGCCGCTGGACGGTCAATCTTGTTCACCACCACGATGGGGTGCAGGCCGCGGGCCAGCGCCTTCTCGGTGACGAAGCGGGTCTGTGGCATCGGCCCTTCCACCGCATCAACCAGCAGCAACACCGAATCAACCATGGAAAGTACTCGCTCCACCTCACCGCCGAAGTCAGCATGTCCGGGGGTGTCAACGATGTTGATATGGTAATCGCCCCATTTGATGGCGGTCGGCTTGGCAAGAATGGTGATGCCGCGCTCCCGCTCCTGATCGTTGGAGTCCATGGCACGCTCTTCGAGCTGGGTACGCTCGTCGAGGGTGTCGGACTGCTTGAGGAGCTGGTCAACTAAGGTGGTCTTGCCGTGATCAACGTGGGCGATAATGGCAATATTTCTAAGGTTCTGAATCACTATAATGCTACTCGGGTTCGAAAAAGTGGCGCATTATACCGGATTCCCGCGCAACCAACCCCAGCTTTTTAGTCAGAATCGAAATAAACAGGGGTTTTTGCTAAAAACTGGAAAAATCATCTTACAAAACAATCGTTAAGAGATAATAAATTTATCCGTGAAGTACAGATACAGGCTACCAGGGGACTCAATAGAGTTTATTTGGCTAAAACCGTCATATTTTCGGGGTTGATCTGCTCCAGACGATAACCCTTTTGATAAATAGACATCAAGCGCCAGCCATTTTCAGGTGTGATATCCAGCTTTTTCCTTATCCGGCTAATATGGGTATCTACCGTGCGAGTATTCATATCGGAGTCATAACCCCAGACGGATGACAGAATATGATTACGTGACAGGAGTACATCCACATTGTTGAAAATAAAGCAGACCAGATTAAATTCCATTTCTGTCAGCTTCACGGGATTGTTATTGAAAAAAACCGTTCTGGCTGCGGCGTCAATTTTATAGGCACCCAGATCCAGGTCTTTGCTACTACTGCCTTTATGCGCACGGCGAGTGACCGCCCCAATACGAGCCAGCAATTCACCACGTTGAATAGGTTTTGTTACATAGTCATCAGCTCCCAGCTCAAGGATATGAACGATATCTTCCTCACGAGAACGAGCCGTAACAAAAATAACAGGGGTATCCCAACCAGGTAGCTCCTGTAAGGTTTTCAGGACCTGCTCACCATCCATGTCTGGCATAACCCAGTCGAGCAAAATCACATCGAAGGTCTCTGTTTTACAGGCCTGGATAAAAAGTTGGCTTTGATGAAACGTGACAACCGTATGCCCGGCTTCTTCAAGCCACAGCGATACCAGCTCAACCAGAGCCTGATTGTCATCGATAATTGCAATACGCATTTAGTAGAAAAACCCCTTTAACAACTCCCTTGTTAACTCGTCCTTCATTATTTTCTTACTATTATTATTTGGTGTTTTAATATTAGCGGTTGTGTGAAAAATGTAAATCAGTTCTTTTTTATTTGCCGATAAACAACATAGTCACCCTGCATGACATAGATCACGCTATTTCCTCACCAGAAATATGAAAATATCCACTACAATTATTAACCTATAATGATGGAAGTTAGATGCTGTATAAGATCATTATCATGACACAGCAGGATTTAAATAAGGAACACTAAGAATGACTACCGCTCACCCCAATGAACTAACTCCCCAACAAGCCTGGAAGCTAATGGAAGAAGATCCTCGAGTTGTGCTTGTTGATATTCGTTCTACTATGGAATACCTGTTTGTTGGCCACCCCAAAGGATCGGTTCATATTGCCTGGATCGACGAACCAGACTGGGATATTAATCCCCATTTTGTTACCGATATTCGTAAACTCATGTTAGGTGGCAAAGTGTGCTCCATCGATGAAGGCTGCGCACCAATCGTTCTGATCTGCCGCAGTGGCAAACGTTCACTGGAAGCGGGCAAAGCACTGATTGAAGCCGGCTTCAAACAGGTCTTTCATATTGATGAAGGCTTTGAAGGCGAACTGGATGAAGAGCATCATCGCAGTACTACCGGTGGCTGGCGTTTCCATCAGCTACCCTGGGAACAGTGCTGATCTAATCAGAGCTTTCTAATAGTGTGGCGGTTTCTCGTCGACGGTTATACTGGAAGCTCCTGTGTCCGCCATTTCTTTTAGCTTATTATTTAACACCTGTACCGAGGCCATCAGGGTATCAATTTGTCCCTGCTGGCGGGTAATAACGTCGTTAAGCTCATTAATGCTGTGTTCCTGAAACGCCAGCCGCGATTCCAGTTCAATAATGTGGTCTTCAGTTTTCATAATCGTAAATATACAAAGTTTTTAGTGATTTGGCCGATAATGACGGAGTAAGGAAATAATAATAGTGACAAGGTAAATAGTTTAACATTGATCATGACGACCATGAGTGAAGCCGCCGCATTTGAGCAAATTAAACCTTCTGACTTGCCCTCTCCTCCACAGACGGCATTACAAATTCTGCGTGCCTGTTCCAGCGATGTGGTCACTAGTACTGAGCTCTCTGCACTGGCGGAAAAAGACCCTGTTTTAACGGCCGAACTATTACGTGTTGTGAACACCGCCTTTTTTGGCCTCTCTCGCACCGTTCAATCACTTAACCATGCGGTCACGATTCTTGGCCAACGCTCCCTGCGTAATATCGTACTTTGTATCTCCGTCCGTGACGCCATTGATAACCACGCTATTCCCGGTTTTGACAGTACCGAATACTGGGAAGACTCACTGCGGCGAGCAGTCAGCAGCAAGCTTCTCGCTGAGCGTATAAATTCCAGGTCTGAAGACTGTTTTACCGCCGGATTACTACAGGATTTTGGCCTGCTAGTTCTTTTTTATGTTAAACCAGAAACCGCTCACTACTGGCAGGAACTCCGTGGTCTGGACCCAGATACTCGTTATGAAAAAGAACAGCAATATTTTGGTACCACCCACACTGAAGTCATACAAATGCTGGCCGAAGCCTGGGACTTGCCACAGGAATTAAGTACCGTACTGGGTGCTCATCACAACTGTGAAAGCTGTGAGCCCTGCAAAACACAAAGCGAAACTCATACCCTGTGTGAAATTCTCTATTGCGCTGACTGGATGTCCACTATATTCAATGCCGACGACAAACCAAAACTACTGGAACAAACTCGCCAGTTACTGGGCAATAAATTTGACCTGGCCTCGGAAGGGATCAGTGAATGTCTGAATACATTATCTGAAGAAGTCGAAAGTGCCGCCAGCTCTCTGGGATTGAGGATCAACAAACAACCGAACTTTGAAGAAATCATGTTACAGGCCAATGTAAAACTGGCCGAAGCTAACCTCAGTTATCAGGAACTAACCTGGAAACTGGAACAAACCCTCAGGGAACGCGACGACCTGGCCGCCGAACTGGATCGTGAATTAGAACTCGCGCGCGAGATCCAGGAAAGTCTGTTACCCAAAAACCTGACGGATGACTTCCCGGTGACGGGTATTAATGTCTCCGCCAGACAGCTATCTGGCGATTTTTATGATTACTTCCAGCTCAAAGATGGCCGCATTTATTTCAATCTGGCTGATGTTTCCGGCAAAGGGGTGAATGCCGCCCTGCTGATGGCCAAAACCAGCAGTCTGTTCCACTGCCTGGGAAAACACATTCATGAACCCGACAAGTTACTATCTCACATTAATAATGAGCTATGTGAAACGGCCATACGCGGTATGTTTGTAACCATGATCGCTGGAATTTATGATCCGAAATCGGGGCTGGTTAAGATGGTGAATGCCGGTAACCCTCCGGCCTTATTACTTACGCGCGACGGTAAAGCCCAGGCCATTGACGCGACGGCCTCGCCATTAGGTATTTTACCCAATACGCCTTTCCCACTAGCAAAAGACATTACCCTGACTAATAATTGCCTTTATCTTTTTTCAGATGGTGCAACCGAAGGCGTGCTCGACGGTAAAGAAATGTTAGGCTTAAAAGGTGTTCTTCAACTCATTATTTCGCACCGCGATAAAGCACCCAGGGAACGCCTGCAGGCCATTGTGCAACAATTTCAGACCGCCTCCAACAAACTGCATGATGACATCACCATGGTGCTGATTGAGGGGCCAAAACTGAATACATCTTGTTAAAGGGGTAAACCAGCTTTGCAGATACTCGCAAAACATACTTATACATCCCAAACCAGTGAGCTAGGTAACATACGCTCAATGGTGCAAGAAATTATGGAGCAGCAGGGTTGCACTGAGCAGGATAGCAAGGATGCCATCATGGCCATCAATGAAGCCTGTATGAATATTATCCAACACGCCTATTGTGGCAATCCCGACGGCAAAATTATTATCGAAATGTTCGTCGACAACAACGATCTTGTTTTCAGGCTTATAGATTTTGCCTCACCGGTCGATAAAAGTAAGTGCAAGTCACGCGATCTGGATGACGTTCGTCCAGGGGGACTGGGGATTCATCTTATTCAATCCGTTATGGATGATATGCAATTTCAGGAACCTGCTGCAACAACAGGCAATATCCTTGAACTTAGAAAAACAATAGCGAAATAAAAGGACCGTTATGGAATGTGATGCAAGAACAGAAGGTGACTTTACTGTCATTTCCCTGCAGGGCGAAGTGGACTTGCATTTCTCTCCCAGGGCGCGTGAAATCATTCTCAAACACTTGCAACAAAAGCAGCATGTGTTGGTGGATTTATCTGCCGTTGACTATATCGACAGTTCAGGCGTCGCCAGCCTGGTTGAAGGTTTTCAGCATGCACGAACAAACACCCTGAAGTTTGCACTGGTCGGCGTCAGTGACGCGGCCATGCAAATTCTGCAATTATCTCGACTGGACAAGGTCTTCCCTATTTTTGTCGGAATTGATGACGCAGCGACACAACTATAAACAGGATCAGACATGAGCAGTCTGACTAACAATTCCGCTACCCGTATGGTCGAGAATCTGGGCCGTAAAGCTGTCGCCACTGTTGAAGAAATTGGCTATATCTTCAGCATGCTGGTCGAAAGTTTTTACTGGATGCTGTTTGGTAAAAAAAACCAGCAACCTGTTCGACTACGTAGTGTGTTTGCCGAAGCCATGGCCATTGGTATTCATGCCATTCCTATCATTACCATTGTATGCCTGGCCATCGGCGTAATGATGGCCATCCAGGGCATTGAAACCCTGAAGACCTTTGGTGCTGAATCCAAAGTTATTGTCGGTATTGCCATCTCAGTTACCCGTGAATTTGCCCCCCTGATTGTCAGCATTCTGATTGCCGGTCGTTCTGGCTCGGCCATTACCGCCCGCCTCGGAACGATGCTGGAGTCACAGGAGATCGATGCTCTGCGTGTTATTGGCATTAATCCAGTACGCTATCTGGTTGCTCCATTATTACTCGCCATGATGATAAGCATTCCTGCCCTGACCATACTGGGCGACTTCATGGGCCTGTTAGGTGGAGCACTTTATTCGGCCTCCGAATTAAACATTACTATTGCTGTTTATATGGAACGTAGTGCCGCTGTCCTGAGCTGGGATGATATTCGTCAGGGCTTAATCAAAAGTGTGGTATTTGCAGCCATTATCGTCCTTGTTGCGGTTAGCAATGGCTTTCAGGTTAAAGGGGGTGCCGAAGGTGTGGGACGAGCAACCACTCGTTCTGTTGTTCTGTCACTCACCTTTATTGTGCTGGCTGATATGATTTTTACTTTTTTCCTTAACCGCTGATTCAGATTATGAATAAGACACCTGACTCAGACTACGCGATTGAAGTGACCGATCTGTGTGCTCACTATGGAACACGCCAGATCCTCTTCGATGTGAATCTCAATGTTCACCAGGGTGAGATCATGGTCATCATGGGGGGTAGTGGCTCAGGTAAAAGTACATTGTTGCGACACCTGCTGGCGCTTAATATTCCAACATCGGGACAGATCAAGTTACTCGGTAAAGATATAACCAAAATAAGCGACAAGGAAATGTTCAAGCTACGCAAGGACATGGGCGTTGCTTTTCAGGGTGGTGCCCTGTTTGGTTCCATGACCGTCGGTGAAAACGTTATCTTGCCCCTGCGCGAACATACCGCGCTTGATGAGAACACCATGCGTATTATGTGCCGCATGAAAATGGAAGTGGTAGATCTGGCTGATTTTGAAGATTTAATGCCATCTGAATTATCCGGCGGCATGATCAAACGTGCGGCTCTGGCACGTGCAATTATCATGGATCCAAAACTATTATTTTTTGATGAGCCATCCGCCGGTCTTGATCCTGTTGCAGCCGTTGAATTAGACGAGCTTATTCTTCGCCTGCGCCAGGCGATGAATATGACAATAGTGGTCGTGACCCATGAACTGGAAAGTGCCTTCAAAATTGCTGACCGAATTACTGTACTCGATAAAGGTCGCACCTTGATCACCGATACTGTTGAAAATGTACGTAATGCCGATAACCCAAGAATACAAAGTCTATTGCATCGTCTACCACGTGATGATGCAATCGACGCCGATGAATATCTGGCCCGATTAACCAGTATGTAATTATTAGCCTGTACCTGAGACTATTTATGCAAAAGGACAATATTAATTATCTTGCCGTTGGCAGCTTTGTACTGGCCATGTTGCTGCTGCTACTTTTTTCGCTTTATAAAATTACCGGCAAAGGCACAGCCACCGATAAATACTATGTCAGCTATACCGAAGTCGCGGGTATACATAATGGCAGTACCGTCACCTACGGTGGTTTTGAAATCGGAAAGGTCATGGATGTCACCCCAGAACGAGTTAAAAACGAAACCCGCTATCGTTTAACTTTAGGTGTTCGCAAAGGCTGGCCGATTCCTTCTGATAGTACGGCACAAATTGTTGCTCCCAGTGTGCTGGCAGAAAAACAGATCGATATTCGCGAAGGCAATAGCAACAAGCTGTTATCAGCGGGCGCTACCATTAAGGGCCTTCCTTCGGCAGATATCATGGCCATTATTAGTCGATTATCAGGTGAATTTGAGGAGTTGTCCGCCGGCAATATTCAGCCCTTAATCACAAAACTGAATAACTACCTGGGCGGCATTGGCGACGATCTAAATCAGAACATTCCCAAAATCACCCAAAGTACCAATACCTTATTAACCACCCTGAATGATTCGGCTCTACGACTTAATGAAATTCTAAGACCTGAAAATCAACAACGCCTGGATACCCTGTTTGTTAATGCCAATGAAATGTCTGAAAGTTTGATTACATTAACCCAGCACCTCAACGCGACAGGCATCCAGGTTAAACATTTGCTAAAGAATTCAAATAAACTGGTAGATGACAATAGTGGTGACATTCGCCAGGCCGTAACCGATTTGCGTACAACGCTGGATGTGTTATCGCAGAATATTAATATGATCGTTCACAATATGGCGACCACCAGCCGTAATATGAATGAGTTTACGCATGAGTTACGCCGCAACCCATCGGCACTGATTAACAGCAAACCAGCGACTGACGCTGCTAAGGAATAAATAATGCTGCATACTCTTAAAGTTCTTTTTCCATTATATATGGCTGCATTATTTGTCAGTGCCTGCATCGGTGGTGGCACGGTTAATATTCCTCAGGACCATTATTACCAGCTGCCTCCAGTCAGTGATTCACAACCGCTGGTAGAACCTGCCCTCTCAGGTAGCCTCAGTATTAACAATCTGTTTACCAGTGGCATGTTGCACGAACGCGCTGTACTCTTTGTTTCAGAAAAAGCACCGCTGGAAATAAATCCCTATCACTATCATCACTGGGTCAATGCACCATCTTCTTTGATCCAGCGACATATGCTGTCTTATTTGCATAAAAAAAATCTGGCGAAGAAACATCAGCGTTATCGTTCAGACGCCCAAACTGATTACACAATCAATGGTGAGCTCTTACACTTTGAACGCCAGCTAAATTCCAGTTCCATCAAGGTACATGTTGAAATCGAGCTGGCACTACGAGATAACCGCCAGAACAAAGAACTTTTACGCCAAACTTATGTACAGGTAATGCCCGCCGCCGGGAAAGACATGGCCCAGACTATTAGTGCCTTTGGTTCAGCGCTTGAGCAGATTTACGCCCAGTTCATCCGCGACATCAGGTCAGAAAATAGCCCTCAATAATCCCAATCCTCGACCGATCATCCTCAAGACTGGCCGAACTCACCGTCAGTTACTACACCCACTTTGTAACTTGTTAATATACAAGACGTTTATCTGTCGATTTATTTTTTTACCTTGCACTAAAGTGGTATGTCGCTCAGAATCCATTCTGGCTAATATATGGTCACAAAGATAATAAATTATAAACAGTATTAAATTTTTAATTGGGGCACACCATGTACCGGATCATTTCACTTTTCAGCTTTGTTATTCTCGCTCTGCCTTTGCAGGCCGCAGTTGTTACTTATGATAGTGAAAGCGCCTTAATGGCCGATGCAGGTATATTTACCACCACTTATGATTTTGAAACCACTTCAGGTTTTCCAGGAACCAGTTATATCGGTACTGTTGATGGTATTCATTTCGACGCCTCGACTTTTAGTCCAACCCCATTCTTCCCTGGTAGTCAGTCGATGACTGGCGCTGGTACCAGCATCCTTGCCACTCGCGATACAGCCACACTCGATTTCTCGACTTATGGCTTACAGGTAACCGGTTTTGGATTTGATGGGCTGGATCTGTTCGCTGATGAAGTGATTCGAGTCAGCGTGGATTTCAATCTTGGCGGCTCGCAGAGTTTTGACGTTGCTCTGAATGGTGCCAGTGACAACACGCCGATTTATTTTGGTGCTATTGATACGGCAGATCGCATTAATCAGATCAGTTTTGCTGGACTTGATGGAAGCGGTGCGGCCAGTGCCTGGCATCTGGATAACCTGACCCTGGTTACTTCCCCTATGGTTGTACCTGTTCCAGCCGCCTTGCCTCTATTTTTGAGTGGGCTGGCTTTATTAGGATTCTGGCGCCGACGTACATAATTGGCTGTTCTTTGAGTTAAGTCTTTTCCGTATTCTTAACCCGCCGAGCCCGGACTGCTTCAGCCAGTTCATGCAATAATGACTCGCTTGCTTCCCAGCCTAAACAGGCATCGGTAATGCTCTGGCCATAAGTCAGTTCTTTGCCCGCATTACAGTCCTGGCGACCTTCGACAAGATGACTTTCGATCATCACACCCATGATACGTTTGTCTCCCCCTGCAATTTGCAGGGCAACATCCTGACCTACTTCAGTCTGTTTCGCATAGTCCTTACTGCTATTCGCATGGCTAAAATCAACCATCAGCTTAGCGGGCAAACCTGCTGCTTTTAGATCCTTGCTGGCTCTCTGGACACTGGCGGCATCATAGTTCGGCTGCTTACCACCACGCAGGATAATATGACAATCCTCATTACCCGTTGTCGCAAAAATGGCTGAATGACCCGCCTTGGTCAGAGAAAGGAAGTTATGTGGACGACTGGCTGCACCAATGGCGTCAATGGCAACCTTGAGGGTGCCATCGGTTCCATTTTTAAACCCAACCGGGCTGGACAGGCCTGAAGCCAGTTCACGGTGAACCTGACTTTCCGTCGTACGTGCACCAATGGCTCCCCAGCTAATAAGATCGGCAATATATTGTGGCGTAATCAGATCCAGAAATTCTGAGCCTGCGGGAACACCCATGTTATTGACGTCTAACAGGAGTTTACGGGCCAGATGCAGGCCTTTGTTAATCTGGTAACTTTCATCCAGATCCGGGTCATTGATCAGGCCTTTCCAGCCGACTGTCGTGCGGGGCTTCTCAAAATATACGCGCATCACAATCAACAGGTCGTCAGCCAGTTCTTCACGTAATTTTTTCAGGCGTTGAGCATATTCAACCGCCGCAACCGGGTCATGCACTGAGCAGGGGCCAATAATAACCAGCACCCGATCGTCCTTACCCTGGAGGATGTTGTGGATTGCGGTACGGGTCTCAAAGATTAATTTGCTCGCCGCTTCAGTCATGGGTAAATCCTGGTGCAATTGCACCGGCGGAAATACCTCCTTCATGGCGGTAATGCGTAAGTCGTCTGTCTTGTATTTCATGTTCATAAGGGGCGTTATTGTAGCCAATTCTGGGTTTAGTGGCGAGGCGCTAGTGACTAGTCGCCAGGACACAAAGGGCCGAGTGGCGAGGATCAATGCCTCGTCACTGGAAACTCGTCCCTCGATACTGTTTTTTATGCATCTAAAGCTGTGAAACAGCGGTCACGAATATCATCCACACCACCAACACCTTCTACTTTGCCATATTTAGGCGCACCTTCTCCACCCGCTTTGGCCCAGCCCGAGTAGAACTCAACCAGAGGTTCCGTTTGCTCATGGTAGATTTCCAGGCGCTTACGTACCGTATCTTCCTGATCGTCATCTCGCTGGATCAGGTCTTCGCCGGTTTCATCATCCTTTCAAAGAAGCTGTTTGGCGCTTGTCCAATGGAAAATTTCAACTGATCTTGCCCCAGTCATCTGAGGTGAAAGAGTTTAATGCCGCTTACCTCAGAAACGTTGATCTCCTGGGGGTTGTAAAGGCCGATAT
>JAPHRJ010000078.1 GCA_026196045.1 Gammaproteobacteria bacterium | reverse complement strand
ACCTTTATCGCCACCGCTGAAGCGATTGTCTATTGTGGTGCCAGGCCAGTTTTTGTTGATATCGAACCAGACACGTTCAATATTGATCCTACAAAAATTGAAGCCGCTATAACGGATAAAACCAAAGCCATTATACCGGTACATTTATTTGGCCAACCGGCTGACATGGATGCCATTATGGCTATTGCTGAAAAGCATAACCTGAAGGTCGTTGAAGATTGTGCGCAATCTTTTGGTGCGGCTATGGGTAAAGATGGAAAGGGTAAGATGACAGGTGGTATTGGGATAGCTGGCTGTCATAGTTTCTTTCCCAGCAAAAATCTGGGCTGTTATGGTGATGGAGGTATGATTACCACTAACGATGACAGTATTGCGGATAAACTGAAAGTATTACGCAATCATGGAAGTAACATACGTTACCACCATGATGTTATCGGCTATAACAGCCGTCTCGATGAAATGCAGGCCGTTATTCTACGAGCCAAGCTTAAACGTATCAAAGTTTACAACGAAGGTCGTCGCCGTGCAGCCCACCACTACAGTAAGCTGTTAAAACCTCTGGTCACTCCACCCCATGAAGACGATAAAGGTGAACATGTTTATCATCAGTACACCCTGCTCTCTGAAAAACGTGATGACATTTTAAAACGTCTGGGTGAGGAAAATATAGGCTGTGCCATTTATTACCCTATCCCATTACATAAACAGAATGTGTTTGCTGAAGAATGTGCCAATGTCAGTTTGCCGGTAACGGAACATGTTGTGACCCAGTGTATGTCTTTGCCAATATTTCCAGAATTAAGCACGGAACAGGTCGAAACAATCGTTAAGATTATTGAGTCCGCACTTTAAACAGGTCAATAAGTCATGCGTGTCATGATCATTGCGGGTGAAGCCTCCGGCGATCAACACTCCGCCAAACTCGTTGAAGCTGTTCATGCCAAAAAGCCTGATGTCTTTTTTTATGGCATTGGTGGTGAGAACATGCGCAAAGCCGGTGTAGACGTGCTTGTTGATTCAGCCGAAATGGCGGTTGTCGGAGTAGTCGAAATCTGGGCACACCGGAAAGTTATTTTTGGTGCACTGGATAAAATGCGTGAACTCCTGCGAACAGACCCACCCGACCTGCTAATTCTTACGGATTACCCTGAATTTAATTTACGCCTGGCAAAAACCGCTAAACAACTCGGTATAAAAGTTCTTTTTTATATCAGCCCGCAGATATGGGCCTGGCGACAATGGCGAGTTAAACGTATCCGTAAGCTTGTTGATATGATGGCGGTAATCTTTCCTTTTGAGCTGGAGTTTTATCATAAACACCAGGTTCCTGTGCGCTTTGTTGGTCACCCTCTTGCAAATGAAGTACATGCCTCAGCAGACAAGGAAACCTTGTGCAAAGAATTTGGCCTTAACCCTGATAAACCCGTCATTGGATTATTTCCAGGCAGCCGTCGAAGTGAAGTCAAACGCCTTGCCGATACGATCTTTGAGTCTGCGAAAATATTGAAACAACAATATCCAGATTATCAGTTTCTACTGCCGGTTGCTTCAACACTATCGAAGGACATCATTGAGTCTCACATATCTGAAGATATTCCAGCCATTACAATGATTGAAGACCGGAGCTATGATGTCATGCAGGCCTGTGATGTCATCATCACCGTATCGGGTACCGTGACACTTGAAATCGCGCTTATAGGTACACCACTTGTCATCATCAATCGTATTTCACCGATCTCGTACCATCTGGTTAAACATTTAATAAAAATTGATCACATTGGACTATGTAATATAGTTGCAGATAAACGTGTTGCACCTGAGTTTATTCAACACGATGCCACTCCAGAGAAGATTACGAATGAAGTAAAAAGAATACTCTCTGATGATAATTATCGTGAAGAGATACGAAATGGTCTGGTAGAAATACGGAAAAAACTGGAAAGTAGCGGTAAAGTCACCAGTATTGGTGACCTCACCTTAGAAATGCTGGGATAAATATTTTAGCCCGTTACTACTGAACAATTATTCAGCCGTAATCATTAATCCCTTAAGCCTTGACGGTTTGCACAGATTTATCTGCATACCCCTCTTCAGCAACAGCTGTTTCTTCTGTGACTGTACTGTTATCTGAACTTATATCGGTATCCTGCATTGGTTGAGTATCTTCTTTTTCTTCAACCGAAATTGGCTTATTATCCATAGTATTCTTGTTATCAACAACTCCTTCTGAATCCAGACTACCTGATGGTTTAACATAACGATCATTTAATTTCTGGATATACGATTCTGCATTTTCCAGTAATCTGTGTAGTCGTTTTCTAGTCCTGTTTGACCAACCAACAGGTTCTGGACGAAACACACTATGCCAGATACCTGTATTCTTTTTGAAAGCACTAATCAGGCTGTTCTTTTTTTCATCGGGTAAATCAGTTTGTCTAATGTGTTTAAGTTGTGTTGCAGCAGACCACTTTCTTGAAAAAAGGTGAATCGCAAAGATAACAGAAAGTAAACCTGCCAGCACACCAAGCTGCCACTCTCTATTACCAGCAAGCGTGTCAATAGACTGCGTCATAAACTCTGGCCATACAGGACTGAAATTCAAGCCATTCCAGAAACCAGCCACAGCCGTAATACCAACAAATGCTAGCCCCAGCATCGTATAGATAAAGAAATTACGCAGGATTGCTCCTGTTGTCCATTTTCCTAGCCAATGTTTTATTGTGGGAACATAATCGCCTTCTATTTCCTTGGCCTTTTTTTCCAGCAAACCGATGATGCGGTATATTCGTTCTGAGTGTATATTTCCAATTCTATTATAAATTTCACCTAAATCTTTATCGCGCTTTCTTTCATAACGTGCTTTTAAGTTTTCATCTTCAATAGTAACGGCAGAGTCTGGATTGTAGATAGTATAGAATTCACCAGCCGTCATACCTTCTGCAGACAATGCACGTTGCCATGAGGCAATAATTTCTTCTGGATTATCTTCTTTTGCCGACGTATCAATCTGGTTCAATATATATACGAATTTTTCTCGATTACTGTGATATATTTTATTTGTCACCAGATGCTTTAAGGTGTCTCGCATGGCTCCAGGCTCAGGATGACGTGCATCAAAAAACACCAATACAAGATCTGATAAATCAATAATGTAATCTGTAATCCTTAACGTTGATGTTCTCTGTTCATCAGCATCAAAACCAGGAGAATCAATAAAGATTGAACCTTTCAGTTGTTCACTGGCACAGGTTTTCATTTGCAGATAGGAGTTAACTCGATCTCCCTCACTTGGTGCTACTTTTTCTATCTCATCCGCCATTTGATAGAATGGAAACCTCGGATCCGCATCCAGTGAAACGCCCGGTAATACACGTGATTCCTCATCATCGGCATAACAAATGACCGTGAACTTTTCATCCACAGCCTGATTACCCGTTTTTTGTAAATCTTTACCCAAATAAGAATTAATAAATGTTGATTTCCCAGCTGAAAATGTTCCTAACACAGAAATCAATGGCCACCAGGGTATTTGTGTCGCATAAGATTGTTCTTTACTAATCAATCCTAAACCTCGGCCTATTTTGTCAAGATTCTGAAACTCTCTTACTGTTTCCACCAGCAGAGGGTTTTCATTGCGCAAGTGTTTTTCCAGTTGCCACATGTATTGTTTCATATTCTTATTTAAACTAAGCATAGCTTTCACATACCCATTAAGAGTGCTTGCAAACAATTACCACGGTAAGAAACTATTCATAAGTGACATAGGTTTTGACACGCTGTGATTCATAACAGAAAGATCATGACGCATCTGGCTCATTGACATATTCATTCCGCGCATATGCATAGTCATTTCCTGCATTGAGGCAGATTGCGCATCTACTGTATGCGTCATAACGACAATATTTTTAGATATTGTATCCATGTTAAGAACTACAGACTGCATATTACCGTTTATTGATTTCATCTCATCCGCAACAATTGACACATCCCTGGTCAAGCTAAATATCAGAAAGAAGCCATATATTGATAACAATATAAATGCGAACATAGAAGGATAAACAATCATTTCCCAGCGTCGTGCACTAGCCGTAAATGTTTTTGTTAGCTCATCCATACTACGACTTAAAACATGTTCCACACTGTCTTTTATGGTGTCATCATAATATCCAAACATTGATAGCTTTTTATCACAAACATTGGGGCCATTTGGGCAGGTATCAGGATTTGCAGTGCAACCATCTATTCCAGGCTCACATTCAATAGATTCAATAATAACATCACGTACAGACTTTATTTTTTTCTTAGGCTTTTTAGCATCGTTTTGAACATTAGCCTCCGCCGAGTTTGTTTCTGATACTGACTCAGCGCTTTCTTCTTTCCTGTTATCTTCGGACATGGTACACCTCAAATTTGGAAGGGCTTGCTAAATAAGGCCCAGGCCATAATCTATCCTGACATTTTTTGTTTAAGTTTTTCTGCACTCTCAGCATCAAGTCCCTGAATAACTCGTAATAAATAATTTACCTGATGAGGCTGTTTGAGTTCAATCAATCGTACGGCTGCTTCGTAGTAAGCCTTACCTGCCTCCTGCCATTTTCCTTGCGCATAATATACATTACCTAATTCACCATATGCATTTGGGTCTAAATCCTCATGCTCTACCAACTCTTTATATGCCATTTCTGCATTTTCAAGACTTCCTTCCCAGTACGCTTTACGTGCTTTAATAAGAATTTTCCGTGATTCAGATAACTCATCATCTTTTGAAGGAATAATAGCATCAGCTATTTCTCCTATTGTATTGGTAATTTTTTGAGTCACATTATTAACTGTACTTTCTGAGTCACTTGAATCGTTAGTCTGGCTCACCATTAATTCTTGTTGAGTCGTTTCTGCATTCTCCTGAACTTCAACTTCACTAACATTTTCTTCATCCGAAGAAAACAGAGCACTTACTGTGTCAGTCACAGATTCGGTTATTGTTGTCACAACACTATCATCAGTATCCTCTTCAACAGTTTGTGGTTCAGACACATCTTCATCGACCAGCACATTTTCGGAGTACGCTACAATTGTCTCCTGTTCCGCTTTATCATCATTGTCATTTTCAGTTTGCACATAACTCGGAATTTCAACCCCAATCATTTCACCTATTTCATTCAATGCCGTATCTACAGGCTCATTAATATAAGCTGGAAATATCTCAGCCCTGAAATAAACGACAGCCAGTGCAAAACAAACAACAACTATTAAACCAGTATGGCTAAGCAGGTGTTTTATGAGTTTCATT
>JAPHRJ010000098.1 GCA_026196045.1 Gammaproteobacteria bacterium | reverse complement strand
TAGTTGCCGCTATAAAGAAGCTCGACATCTTCGAGCACTTTATCATTGTGATAATCTTCAGCATGTAAGCCAACGACAGCGGCTTTTATACGCAGGTTAATGTCTTTAGTTACCAGTGTAATTTCGTGGTCGGCGATTTTTTCTTTCATGGCCAGAGATGTGCCGAGGATATTATTATCCGGGAGGTTACCAGGTAGATATTCAGGTAAAGAGGCTGGGTAGGCACGAGTCTGGAAAAACAGCCGTCCACTTTCTTCTTCGGAATGATGACCGTTTAGGTTTAGTTTGTATAGATCAAGGCTGATCCCTTTTTCAATTTCTTCATGGCTTGATGCAGAACTCATGAGCTCATCAAAAAAACGGCTGGTCTGTCGGGCATTACGTGCTACTTCAGAATGGCCTTTTTTATTATTATCAAGTTCTTCCAGCACCATCATGGGGATAAACAGGTCATGTTCCTGGAATCTGAAAAGAGCCGAGGGGTCATGCATTAGGACATTGGAGTCAACAACAAACATACGCTTTTTCATATACGACGTTATTCCATATTAACTAAATTTGGTGTGAATCAGAATGGTGATAGTATAAATAGTACAAAGTGGCATTTACGATTTGTTTAAGGCTTTGACAGCAGCAAGGACTTCTTCGGCATGTCCATCAACTTTTAGTTTACGCCATTCATGTTGCAGTTTTTGTTTATCATCAATCAGGAAAGTACTGCGTTCGATGCCACGGACTTTTTTTCCGTACATGTTTTTCATTTTTATTACATCAAATAACTTACACAAAGTTTCCTCTTTATCGGAAAGCAAGTCAAAAGGAAACTCGTGCCTGGCTTTGAAATTTTCATGGGTGCGAACTGTGTCTCGAGAGACGCCCAGGATCACCGTATTCTGGCGTTTAAATTTGGCGTAATGATCACGAAAATCCTGCCCCTCACGAGTGCATCCGGGTGTATTGTCTTTCGGGTAAAAATAAAGGATAAGATTTTTGCCTTTAAGGCTTGATAAGGATATGTCCTGTTCGCCGGTCGCAGGCAGGGTGAAGTTAGGAACTTTTTTACCAATTTCGACACTCATAATCATCTCCTAATTATATGGCCTGGACGAGAGTTCCTTTGTCATAAAGGATGGCCCTGATGCTTAACATTGAAAATAACCTGAATTGAGCCAGATGTTGAGTATTTTAATTTTATGGGGCCAGAGAGGAGCTTAATCAGAATCGGCTATCGGAGCTGGTGGAATGATCAACCAGCTGAATGGATAGCCTGCCGAGGAGAGTGGAAATAAATCGGCTAAATATTGAACAATTTTGTCCAGTGAGTGCTTTCAATCGAGTATGCTTCTTGTCAGAATACGGCGTCCCAAGTACCATGTGCGTTTTTGTTGGAGAGCGGAATGTTTCAAGGCAGTATGGTGGCGCTGGTCACCCCAATGCATGAAGATGGCAGTCTGGATGAGACCGCACTGGCCAGTCTGGTGGAGTTCCATGTCGAGAATGGAACTGATGCTATTATTGCAATGGGTACCACCGGAGAATCGGCAACCCTGAACGAGACAGAACACTGTGCGGTCGTACGTCTGGTAGTTGAACTGTCTGCCGGGCGGATTCCTGTCATTGCCGGAACTGGCTCCAATTCGACTCAGGAAGCGATTGACCTGACCCGATGTGCCAAAGAGGCTGGGGCTGTCGCCTGTTTGCTGGTAACACCTTATTACAACAAGCCAACTCAGGAAGGCCTGTACCAACATTTCAAAGCGGTCGCTGAAGCCGTGGACGTTCCCCAGATTCTATATAATGTTCCCGGTCGTACGGCGGTGGACATGCTGCCAGAGACCGTAGAACGCCTCTCAACGATTGGTAATATTATTGGTATCAAAGAAGCCACCGGAGATGTTGATCGGGGTAAGGAGATCATGCGTCGCTGTGGGTCAGATTTTGAGGTTTATAGTGGTGATGATGCTACTGCTATGGAATTGATTCTGGCAGGAGCACGGGGTGATATTTCTGTTACCGCGAATGTTGCTCCCAGAGAAATGCATGAAATGTGTACTGCTGCCCTGGCTGGTGATGCCAGTAAGGCGGCTGAAATTAATGAACGCCTGATGTGTCTTCATACAAATCTGTTTTGTGAAGCCAATCCTATCCCGGTAAAATGGGCGTTACATGATATGGGCATGATGTCCACCGGGATACGTTTACCACTGACAGTGTTGGCGGCCGAGAACCAGAAACTGGTACATAAGGCTTTGCTACAGGCTGCTGTGATCTGAAGAATTTTCCAGGAATTAAATGAAGAACTTAGCCTTTTTGAAATTGGGTAAGCACCCTGTATTGTGGGTGTTAATCGTTGTGCTTAGTGCATGTTCCAGCACAGAGCTTCCTTCTTATAAGGGGGTTTATGAAGCACAGAAAGAAAGACAACGCCCCCTGGAGGTTCCTCCAGATCTGGTGCTTCCTCAGGGCGACCGCGCATTGAGTCTTCCTTCCATTGTGGCTGAGCAGGCCAGCCTGGTTTCTTATCAGGATAAGGACAAGGATAAGGACAAGGTCTATATCTCTGATTTGTTGCCGGATCCTCAAGGAGCACGACTGCAACGGGATGGGGGCATTCGCTGGTTGGAGCTTGATGTCCGTGCTGAAAAAATCTGGCCGAAATTAAAAGCTTTTTATGAGTCACTAGGTTTTAAAATCATCAAGGAAGATCTGCTAATTGGTTACCTGGAAACTGACTGGCAGGAAAATCGGGTTGAGTTTCCCAGTTCCTGGTTTGGAAAATTGCTTAGCAGTATTGACGGAGCTTCGATCAAGGACAAATACCGTGTGCGTCTGGAACGTATAGGTGGAAACGGTGAACAGACTCTTATGTTTATCACTCACCAGGGGCTGAAAGCCAGTAAGGTAGAAGTTCAGACATCTGAAGAAAACACATGGTATTGGGAATACCGTGATGCGGACCCAGAACTGGAAACAGAAATGATGATGCGCTTCCTCGTTTACACCGGCATGAGTCAGAAGCAGGCTGGCCAGATTGTTAAAACAGATGAGCAGCCACGTGCGATTCTGGTGGAAACGGAAGAACAGGATTATCTTAAAGTGAATGAATCTTTCCCACGGACATGGCGCCGTGTGGGGTTAGCACTGGATCGACTGGGTTTGCCTGTCGAAGATCGTAATCGGTCAGCCGGTGTTTATTACTTCACCCTGAGTTCAGAGTTTCGTAAGCGCGAAGATCAAGGCTGGTTTACAAACCTCTTTGGAGGAAGCAGTGGAGAAATTTCGAATACCTTACTATTGAAACTGGATGATGAAGGTGAATACAGCAAAGTATTTGTGCGTGGACGCAAGGGTGCCAGGGTTGACGAGAAGCTGGTTAAGTTGATCCTGAAAGAACTGCATCAATATCTACGTTAATTCGTATGCGATTTGCATCACTAGGCAGTGGCAGCAAAGGCAATGCAACGATAGTGAACGCAGGTGATACCTGTATTGTGATCGATTGCGGGTTTACATTGAAAGAAACAGAGCGTCGCCTGCAACGACTTGACTTATCCGGCCATCAGCTTGATGGCATTTTGTTAAGCCATGAACATGGTGATCATGCCAAAGGCGTCGGCCCGCTGGCACGGAAGTATAATGTTCCTGTGTGGACAACACGGGGAACAGGACAGCGAGCCGTGCTGGGTAAACTTTCCTGTTTAAATTATATTGATGTGCACGAAGGCTTTACAATTGGCGAGCTGAATATAGAATCATATCCTGTGCCTCATGATGCACGTGAACCTTGACAGTTTGTTATGAACCATGCGGATAAACGCTTTGGTGTATTAACAGATACAGGTGCCAGTACCCAGCACATTGAATCCATGCTCAGCGGTTGTGATGCCCTGTTGCTGGAATGTAACCACAATGAAGAGATGCTCGCCGAAGGGCCTTATCCGCAAAGTTTAAAAGCCAGGGTGGGTAGTCGTCAGGGACACTTGAGTAATAGCCAGTCAGCTGATCTACTCAGCAAACTGGATTATTCAAAACTTCAACATCTGGTGGCGGCACATTTAAGTGAGCAGAATAATTCAGCGGCACTGGCACGACAGGCGTTAGCGGAAGTTATTGACTGTGATGAAGACTGGGTCATTGTTGCAGATCAGGATGATGGACTGGACTGGTTAAATATCAGTTAAATAAATAAAGAATTTCAGATTAATTTTAATATTTTTTCGGTATAACAACATGAATAAAAAAGATCAGCTTTTTGCAGGTAAGGCTAAAACGGTATATACAACCGATGATCCAACACGTCTGATATTACATTTTCGTAATGACACTTCAGCCTTTGATGGTGAGAAGATAGAACAGCTTGATCGAAAAGGCATGATTAATAACAAGTTCAATGCCTTTATTATGCAGAAGCTGGAAGAGGGTGGTGTCGCGACACATTTTGACAAACTTGTTAGTGATGATGAGTCTCTGGTTAAAAACCTGGAAATGTTGCCAATTGAATGTGTTGTACGCAATATTAGTGCGGGCAGTTTATGCCGTCGACTGGGAGTGGAAGAAGGCCAGGATCTTAACCCTCCAACGTTTGAATTTTTTTTAAAGAATGACCCACTTCATGATCCGATGATCAATGATTCCCATATCATTTCTTTTAACTGGGCGACTGAAGATGAAATCGCTCAGATGAAAGAACTGACTTTCAAGGTCAATACTATTCTTAAAGCCCTGTTCAAAGATGCTGGAATGCTGCTGGTTGACTACAAACTTGAGTTTGGTCGCTTCGAAGGCAAGTTATTACTGGGCGATGAGTTTAGCCCTGATGGGTGTCGTTTATGGGATGCTGAAACTCGCAATAAACTGGATAAAGATCGTTTTCGTCAGGGGCTGGGTGGTGTGGTTGAAGCTTATGAAGAAGTGGCAGGACGTCTAGGTGTTAAGCTGGATTAATAATTTAAGGTTTAATTTAGTTTTTAATATTTTCTATATTAATTCAGTGCCAGTGCAACTAATTCAAAAATAACCGTGATATAAAAATAGTTGGATTCGTTATTTTTACAGGAATACATAGATCTTTATGTACCAGGTACAAAATTAGAAACAGTCAAAATTAACATAGTTTTAGTATGAATATTTTCAGCTACTTATAAGTGAGATTAAAGCTGATTATAAAATTACCGATATAGAATACTAGCGCTGGCTTTCATGGAACGAGGCTGACTAGTAAAGTTTCTAACCAGTTGAAGGTGTTTTTGGTGATGTCGGTTTCCAATTCAAATATTTCTAATCCGTTGTTTTCGATGAAAAAAATCAGTCATAAATTGTGGCTTGGTTTTGGCGTACTGTTAATACTCATTTTATCTATTTCAATAATTACTCTACAAAGCCTGAATAAGGCGCATGACAATACGTCTATTGTGGTTAATAAATCCCAGCCAATCTTAATAACTTATATGGATATGGCTGATACCCTGGATTCAAGTAATGCCGCTCTTGGGTTTTATCTGTTAAGTAAATCGGAAGTTGATAAAACAAGTTATAACGACAGTTTGAATAACCTGAGTCGGATGGCGGATGAACTTCTGGCGCTAGCTGAGCAGGAAGAAAATAAAGCGGTTACTGCCAGAGTTGAGAGTATAAAGAATAATATAAGCCTGTATCAGTCATACCAGAATAAAATGCTTGAGTTAGCAGTTACACCTGATTTGAATCAGCCGGCTGTTGGGTTTTCCGCCGCAAAAATGGGCCCGGTAGCAGCAGAAATTCAACAAATGTTTTCGCAGATGATCCTGTCTGAAACTGAGGAAACTGCCACGACACAGCGGAAAAGTTTTTTTAATGAAATTTCTGAGCTGCGTCAGTTATGGATGAATATATTGATTAACAATCGAGCCTATATTGCCTTCAGAAATCCTGCCATGATTGAAAACCTGAAAGTATATAAGGAAACATTTGTTGAAAATGTAAAGCATATGCGTGCCGAGGAAGAGTTACTAACTTTTGAACAATCAGATGCAATTCTAGCAATTGATGAACTACAACGACAGTATTTTGTATTACAGGATGAATTGATACAAATGCATAGTAGTGATAAATGGCGTACAGATTCCTACCTTATTAGAAATGAAATCAGTCCTTTGGTTAACACAATTAAGAATGATATAAACTGGCTGGTTGAACAGCAAAAGACAGCAACAGAAGAAGGTGCTCAGGAATTGTTGCAGCAACTGGGGACCACTCAACAGGTAGTGAGTATTTTGATGGTTATGGGACTTCTTGTAAGTATAACAGCCGTTTTTATTTTGAACTCAATTATTACCAAGCCATTAAATACCACCGTCGATGCGCTTGAAAATATTGCACAAGGTGAAGGCGATCTGACTCAACGATTAGTGACCAAAGGTAATGATGAGATTTCCCGTTTATCATCAAGTTTTAACAGTTTTGCTGACAAAATACAGAATACAATCAAACGTGTTTCAGAATCTGTCATTGAGTTAACAAATGCAGAATCAAAAATGTCGGTGATAATGAAACAAACTGCGGAGGGAACACAAAAGCAGCATGTTCATACTGAGCAGGTCGCAAATGCAATTAATGAAATGACTGAAACGGTACAAAAGGTTGTTGATAATGCAAGCTCAGCCGCCGAGTTTGCACATGCTGCGGATGAACAGGCACAAACAGGACATGCTGAAGTTCGGTCAACAATACAGCTGATTGAGGGTTTGGCATCAGAAGTAGAAAAAGCAGCGGGAGTTATTAATCAACTCGAAGATGACAGTTTAAAAATTGGTTCTGTACTTAAAGTGATCGATGATATTGCGGAGCAAACTAATCTCCTGGCTTTAAATGCAGCCATTGAGGCCGCTCGTGCAGGTGAGCAGGGACGCGGTTTTGCTGTCGTCGCCGATGAGGTCCGCAATCTTGCACATAGGACTCAGGAGTCCACTGTTGAAATACAAAAAATGATTGAACATTTACAGGACAGCACCAAACAAGCTGTTCAGGTTATGGATTCAGGTTGTAATCAGGCCAGACTAAGTGTGGAGCAGGGAGTTAAAGCGGAGGGATCGCTACAGCATATTACTGATGCGGTAAATAAAATCAATGAAATGAATACTCAGATTGCTGAAGCGGCGCAACAACAGGGACACGTTACTGAAGAGATAAATAATAATATCATCAGTATCATGCATGAAGCGAACGATTCTTCCAATAACACCAGTCAACTGGCTACCGCCAGTGAGGATCTGGTTCAACTATCAAAGGTTTTACAGGGACTGGTTGCAGGCTTTAAGGTTTAACAAGCCACAATACAATGAAATCAGGATCCTGCTCTATCTTATAATCTAAAGCTGGAATACCGAGTTAGCTTTTAGGTGATTTTCACTGGAATGAGGGCTAATAGAGATAACTTTCTTTGCTCATTGGCATAAACACCCGTAAAATCGGTATCAGATAATAATTTGGATACCAAGTAGTACGATGAGTGAAAATTCTTATAACTCTGATGCAATCGAGGTCCTAACAGGACTTGAACCAGTACGAAAACGTCCGGGAATGTATACCCAGACTGAACGTCCCAACCATTTAGCCCAGGAAGTGATCGACAATAGTGTCGATGAAGCTGTTGCCGGGTATGCCAGCAAAATTGATGTCATTCTGTTTAAGGATAATTCCTTACAGGTTAGTGATGATGGTCGCGGTATGCCAGTTGATAAACACCCAGGAGAAAAAGTCCCGGGTGTAGAAGTGATCCTGACACGCCTGCATGCCGGTGGTAAATTTTCCAATAAGAATTATCAGTTCTCCGGTGGTTTGCACGGTGTCGGTGTTTCTGTTGTAAACGCCCTGTCCAGGCACCTTGAGGTCTGGATCAAGCGTGGCGGAAAAGAATACAACATGGCCTTTGCCAGTGGTGAGCGAGCTTCCAAACTGGAAGTTGTGGGTGAAGTTGGAAAGCGCAATACGGGAACAACCTTGCGTTTTTGGCCAGAAGAAAAGTATTTTGATTCCCCCAGGTTTTCTATCCCACGTTTAAAACATGTTTTACGTGCCAAGGCAGTATTGTGCCCGGGCCTGGAAGTCAGTTTTACTGATGAAAAGAGCGGTGAAAAAGAAAGCTGGCTTTATGAAGAGGGTTTAAGTGCTTACTTAAAAAGTGAGTTAAATGGTGCCGAATGTCTGCCTGAGGAAACCTTTGATGGTAGCCGTAGTGGTAATGAGGAAGCGGTGGACTGGTCGGTCGTCTGGGTACCTGATGGAAATATCAATATTGCCGAGAGCTATGTCAATCTGATTCCTACGGCTCAGGGTGGTACTCATGTTAATGGTTTGCGTACTGGCCTGACTGAGGCCATTCGTGAATTCTGTGATATCCGTAATCTGATTCCTCGTGGCGTGAAGTTGTCACCAGAAGATGTCTGGGACAAAGTTAGTTTCGTTCTGTCTGTAAAGCTGGGCGATCCACAGTTCTCAGGTCAGACCAAAGAGCGTTTGTCATCACGTGAATGTGCGGCATTTGTTTCTGGTGTAGTTAAAGATGTCTTTGGTCTCTGGTTAAACCAGCATGTGGAACAGGGTGAATTGATTGCTGAACTGGCGATCTCTAATGCACAGAGTCGACTTCGTGCCGGGCGTAAGGTCGTTCGCAAGAAAATCACTCAGGGTCCTGCATTACCTGGAAAGTTATCGGACTGTTCCAGCCAGGATGCTGAACGAGGTGAACTGTTTTTAGTCGAAGGGGACTCCGCGGGAGGATCGGCTAAACAGGGTCGAGATCGTGAATTCCAGGCTATTATGCCTTTACGCGGTAAGATTCTGAATACCTGGGAAGTGGATTCAGCTGAAGTGCTGGGTTCTCAGGAGGTACATGATATCTCAGTGGCCCTGGGTGTTGATCCCGGTTCAGATGATTTGACAGGCTTACGTTATAACAAGGTGATTATTCTTGCTGATGCAGATTCTGATGGCGCACATATTGCGACATTATTAACAGCTTTGTTCCTGCGTCATTTCAAACCCCTGGTTGATTCCGGTCATGTGTACGTTGCCATGCCACCGCTATATCGTGTGGATGTGGGTAAGCAGGTTTTTTATGCGACTGATAATGCTGAGCGTCAGGGCATCCTGGATCGGATTAGTGCAGAGAAACTCAAGGGTAAGATATCCGTTACTCGTTTTAAAGGTCTGGGTGAAATGAATCCCATACAATTGCGTGAAACCACCATGGATCCTGATACCCGTCGTCTCGCTCGTTTAACTATGGAAGCAGGGGATGGCACGCATAAAGTAATGGATATGCTGTTATCGAAAAAACGTGCTTCAGATCGAAAAGCCTGGCTGGAGAAAAAAGGCGATCTGGCTGAGGTTTAATTTTATAATGATTATTAACGCAAAGGCGCAAAGGCGCGAAGACACAAAGAACACCAATATTCTAAAACAATTTGTTATCTATTCTTATCCATGTATTACAGATTAACTAGTAACTATATCCAGTTAGATTTTAATATTTTTTACTGGTAGCAGTGCATGGAAAAAAAATAGTTCCTTTGCGTCTTCGCGCCTTTGCGTTGAAAAAATTAAATATCAGAGTGGAAATATAATATGGCAACTGTCATACCTGACGACAATATTGAACTGTTACCGTTAAAAGAGTTTACCGAGAAGTCATACCTGGATTATTCCATGTATGTCATTCTTGATCGTGCTTTGCCTCATATTGGTGATGGACTGAAGCCGGTACAACG
>JAPHRJ010000106.1 GCA_026196045.1 Gammaproteobacteria bacterium | reverse complement strand
TGATGAAGGTGGGGCTCGGATCCGGTTTTATATAAATAAGCTTCACGAACAGACCCTGCATCGTGAAAGAATGTCAAAAGAGCTTGATCAGGCTATTGCGGAAGATCAGTTTTTTCTTGTCTATCAACCTAAGGTTGATTCATCGAATGGCTATATCAAAGGCTTTGAAGCCCTGATTCGCTGGACCCATCCACAACGTGGCCTGATTTCACCAGTTGAGTTTATTCCTGTTCTGGAAGAATCCAGGAAAATTATCGAGGTTGGATTCTGGGTTATCGATAGAACCTGTGCCGCACTAAAAAACTGGATTGACCATGGCATTGAAGTGGTTCCGGTTTCGGTTAATGTGTCTATGCATCAGTTTAAACAGGCTGGTTTTGTTGAAGCTGTCGGAGCTATTCTGAAGAAAAGAGAGATCCCTGCTAATTTGTTAGAGATAGAAATTACTGAAAGTTGTTTGATGGACGATGGCCAGGAAAGTATTGAAATCCTCAAACAGCTTAAAGAAATGGGAATTTTGATTTCGATTGATGATTTTGGGACTGGCTATTCTTCCCTGAGTTACCTGAAGCGTTTTCCGATTGATACACTAAAAATTGACCGCTCCTTTATTACCAATGTGCATAACCGAAGAGATAACGACAATGCCGGCATTGTGACCGCAATTATGGCCCTGTCTCATAGTCTACGCCTGAATGTTGTTGCTGAAGGTGTTGAGCAACCGCATGAACTCGCTTTTCTGCATGCACTGGGATGTCGTACTATTCAGGGATTCCTGTTTAGTCGTCCACTAGAAGAAGACAAAGTAGAACGTTTACTACTGGAATCGTTGGGTATGGAAGAAACCCTTGAGAATATAAAAGAAGCTCTGCAGGCCTCTACAGATTAGTTATCTTTACTGACCTCACGCTATTTATTTTAGTTTTTCTTTAGACCTTAATATCAATTCCTTTCACTCCAGATAAAGAACGCCGTTTAGCCAGTTCATGGCGACGTTGTTTTTTTCTTCGTTCATGTGAGCTACGGGTATCAAGCAGCACCGGAATATTTCTTTTCCGGCGTTCGTGATCACGTCGATCGCTTAAGCGACGTTGAAGTCGAGTATTTTCCTTCAGGTGTGCAGATCCGGAGAGGTTATGGATTCCACGTTTAGGGGCGACCGAACTGACAGCTTTTGCTGTCGGTGAGACTCGGTTATCCGATTTTAATGACTGATTACCGAGGTCATCAGCAATCGGGGTGATCTTGGTCATAGCTTTATTTCAACCTCTATTACCTGATTAAGCACGAGAGTAAGGCTGTTACATATATAGTATATCTAAAATTTTTGACCAAATTTTCCGGTTTTAGTTTTCTTTGTCGCTATTATTCCCACTGCTATGGAAACTAATTTTTTCTGGGGCGATGGCACCGGCCGACATGACAAAAGTCATCGCCTCATCCATGCTCCAGTCTGTCGAGGTTAGTGAGTCCAGGGGCACGATCTCCATATAGCCGGATGTTGGGTTAGGTGTGGTAGGTACGTAGACCGCCGCCAGTTGTTCACCGCTCTGGTAATCAGCAAAGACGCGAGTTACAAAACCAACCGTGCGCATTTCTGGGTTGGGAAAATTGATAAGCACGACTCGTTGAATATTATCTGGCTTGGTTTGCAGGACAGAGATGAGCTTACGCACAGAGCCATAAATGGTTTGTACAACGGGAATACGGTTCATTAGTCGATCGAACAGACTGACAAGGCGTCCTCCAATGACACGGCTACTGGCCCAACCTAATAAATAGAGCGCAAGCAGGGTCAGGGTAATCGCAATGCTGGACTGTAACCAGGGTTCTAGTAACCAGCTCGATATAGCAGGGTGTTGGTTATGGGACAGGTTTGACAATAGATGAGCTAATGGCATTCCCAGTTGTGATAATTGTTGGAGGAAAAACTCAAATACCACCCAGGTAATCCAGATTGGAATTACAGTGAGTACTCCGGTGAGCAGGTAACGTTGTATGTGTAGCATCGAGGAATTTTCCTGGTTGATTGTAAATAAGAGACTTATTCTTAAAGTGTAGATTTTCTGTGTTTTTAAGTTATAAGCAGAGATTTAAGCATAAATTATAACTTTTGTATTACGACTATTGTCAGACCAGTAACAGGTATTTGAGTTCATAGTTAAGATTATAATGACTTTGTAAGTGATTGTTACACAAGGTTTAGCCTTGAAATACAGTATATTTCAGGAAAAAAGCCTGTTAAAAAATAAACAGAAATAGAGATATTCTTGGAGGTCGATGTTAATATAGAAAACAGAATCATTATATAGGTTAAGGTTTCCAAAGCAGAAATCACTATCTTATTTAATGACGGTGCCAGTCATAATTTGGCATGGAATAAACTAATGGATTTGAGTAGATAAGGCCTAATTTATCAGGTGGCAGGATCTACACTAATAGAATAATCGGGCTTGTAATGATTAGTTCGAAATGTAGTAAGGTTGCGGAGGGGGAATGCAATCTAATAAAAATAATATAAAGCTTGAAGATGCGTTAGTTCAATCTGAACAAGCTGAAAAAGAGCACGCATTATCATTGCCATCCCAGTCATTGCTAGGGCTGCTTGACGAGCTACAGGGCTCGGCTGTCGGCTCGGTTCTCTATTCTCAACTCGAACGCATCCTTGGAGAAAATGAACAGGATAATGTAGAGCGGGACCAGCTTTATCGTTTCTGGTTGCGTCTTTTCCTGGCGGGTTATATTCGTCATTTAAAACCAGGTTCTACGGTTCACATCCATGCCAAGCTGATCTACAAGCAACTGGAAAAACCTCTCACATCAACGGCCATAAAAGGCCTGCGTAAGCACATGAATATGTTCAGCATGCATCTGGGACGGATGGATATGCTGGATGATGCTATTTTAAAAAATACCCTGGAGCCTGTATTAGCCTATTACGGTGCCAGCTCGGAAGTAGAGCCGACTGTTGCAGATGATAAGGGTATGCCTGACGCTCAGGCAGAATCAGTCCGTGAACCGGCCGGTGCTCCGACTAGTGATCCGATACGCGATCAGGAAAGGGCTCTCAAAGGAATGATTGATGATATGTTGCCTGGTGAGGACAAAAAAGACAGTGAGCAAAAATTAACGACAACCTATCGGCAATACCTCAACACTCAATATCGTGATACAGAAAGAGTCCAGTCAATGCTGGCCAAACATATCCGCGAGACCATTGATCAGGGGAAACAGTTTGGTGACATTCTACAGGCGGTACGCCATGGTCTGAATGAAGCAGAAACCATCGGTGAAATTGATATTTTACGAGAATGTCTCGTCGAAGATATTAATAACCTGACGGATTCACATGTCGGTATGGTTGAAAAACTGGCTGAAACAAAAGATTATTTGAAAATGATCGAAATCGACAGCCGAAAGCTAAGTGATGAACTGGCTCGTGTGCGTTTATTAAGTCTGACCGATGAGCTGACTGAACTTCCGAACCGACGTGCGTTTATGCGACGACTGGAAGATGAAATGAGTCGTACAAAACGCTATGGTGCCAATCTTGCCCTGGTGATTATGGATCTGGATTCATTTAAAGCGATTAATGATAAATATGGCCATGCGATTGGTGACGCCGTATTGTGTTGTTATGCGGATGATGTCCTGACGACTTTCCGCCATCACGATCTGGTTGCACGGTATGGTGGTGAAGAGTTTGCTGTACTACTACCAAATACTGATAAAGCTGGTGCCCTCGCAGCGCTGACCAAGGTACGTCAACAGTCGGATAATCAGGTATGCAGTTATAACGGAACCAAGATCAGAGTGCCGACTTTTTCCGCCGGACTGGCTTTGTATGTTCCTGGTGAATCAGCGAATAGTTTTATTCAGCGAGCTGATGATGCTCTTTATAGTGCCAAACGTCTGGGGCGTAACCGCACCGAAGTGAGTACAGGAGAGCAGACTTCAAATTTGCACAATGAAATAAATGGGCATTCACCGGATCGCATATCGGGTTAACGACAGTTAATTTGTTGTTTCCAGTAGTACCACATTCCCATCCCAGCTATCTGACGTTTCAGCTCGTTTTCGGTACTGTAAAGACGGTGCCTGTTGTAAATAAGTTTGTGGAGAAGGGATCTGTGTCTGGGTTTTTAAAAAACGAAGACCCATATGTTGAACAGGGCTCAAATACGTTATGTTTCCCACCCATAAAGCTTGCTGATCAGACTCGGCTTTAATTTGGTAGCGAGTGCGCCAGAGCCGTAATATAGCTATTCGATTAGCCTCTTTTTCAATTTTTATCATACGTAGATCTTCATGACGGCCATTATGCACATGGGGCAATAATGGCAATGCTTCTATTGCAGTCTTCTCATTGAGCCAGGAAAAATAATCCTGCAGCTGATTTTCTTTTTGTTGCCATTGCTGTGTCGTTAATACATTCTGAATAGCATTTTGTTTACCTCGCCACTGTATATTGAATGGTAGTAAATGTTGTTTACGAATGTCATTACGAAAACTATCAATGATCTCCCAGCCAGAATCAAGCCAGGCACTTCGGCTCATTACTGAGTGGCGAGAAGATGGCGTGTTATCTATTATCGGTTGCTCTGAATTTAATACAGGATAAAACCCAATAAATAAGAACAGGGTAGTAAATAGAAGTAAGGTGTGATGGCCGTGAACCAGAGGGCTGATATGTCGGCGGTAGCCGATACCCAGCAAGGCCAGCCACACGAGTGCTAATGACAGGTCTGCGATAACCTGAGTCATCATGTCCAGACCAAAATAAAGATGGGCAAAACTGATCAGCAATATCAGTATGGCCATGGTGGCATAAATAAACAGTCGTATTTTTTTTTGTAATTCACGAGCAAGGATAATGGCGATAAAACCATATACCGAGAAGGCCAGGATTAATGAAGGCGTATAATTGAGTTGTATATGACTTTCTATAACCTGGGTTAGCGAAATATTACCGATAAACTGAGTCGTACTGAACAAAGCCAAAGGTAATAGTACGGCTGCAAGCAAATGCCAGAGTGCCAGCCAGTTACGTTGCCATAACAACCACATGGTAGTAATAATCGCACAGACTGAAATAGCCTGAGGGTGATTCAGACTTATCATCCCCAACATTAAACGATCAAAAACCGGGTTATGCAGTTGATACAGGCCCTGATAAAAAAACTGGTTGAGATTATCTATGAAATCAAGGTGGATAGTGAGTTGATAAACAAACGTAAAATTAGCCGCCGCAATGACCAGGATAATAGCAAGCACACTTAAGCCTCGTATCTCGGGCCGGGAAGTGCTAACCAGTGAAGAAGATATTTTTCTCAGTACGGGATGTCGTCCAACCCATACCAATAAGCGCCAGAACAGGTAATCAATATAAGGGACAAACCACAGATAAATTTGTTGTATTACAAAAATAACAAACCAAACTGTAACGATAAGGATAGCCAGCAGGATCAGGAAGCGACCAGCAAACTCAGACGCCACTTCCAGAGATAGTCCAAACAAATAACCCGGAAACATATAAACAGGAGCCCAGACAATCGCGGAAGCAATATTGGTCAGCAGGAAACGCTGGCGTGGCATTTCCAGCATCCCGGCTATTAAGGGGACAACCGCACGTATAGGACCAACGAAACGACCCAGGGCGACACTTTTTCCTCCATGCTTTTCAAAAAAACGGATACCACGATCGAGCATGTCGGGATAACGAGAGAAAGGCCAGTGAAGACGCAGAGTATGTTTATAGCGGTAGCCGACCCAGTAACTAAGTGAATCCCCAAGAATAGCGCCGATGACTGCGACCAGTAGCGTAGGCCAGACAGGTAACACTCCCATTGCAACCAGAGCTCCACAGGAAACCATGATGGCTGCACCGGGTACAAACAGACCGACGATCGCCAGTGATTCTGAAAACGCAGCAAGGAATACAACCAGTAGAGTTAACTGGGGAGATTGCTCTAACCAGATCAGCAGGTTAGTTAGACTGAAGTCGTCCATGTTTACAGGTTAGGGGTTGTCGGTCATGTTTGTGTCCACAGGTAAACACATAGCGGTTTGTATTTACCTGTGGACAAAGTTTTCTTTCCATCGTTTTATTTATAGTGTTTTGAAGACCTTTTCAGCGGCATCCAGCGTGGCCTGTAGATCAGCTTCCGTATGTTCACAGGAGACAAAGCCGGCTTCAAAAGCAGAGGGAGCAAGATACACACCTTCATTCAGCATACCGTGATAAAACTTTTTGAACCGCTCGGCATCACAGGCACAGACCTGGGCGAAGCTTGAGATCGACTTTTCTTCACTAAAGAAGAAACCGAACATACCACCAACCGTATTGGTTGTCAGAGGGATACCGGTTTTATCGGCTCTCTCCTGCAGACCCGCAACGAGCTGTTGGGTCTTCTGGGTGACGGCTTCAAAGAAACCCGGAGCTGAAATCAGTTCCAGATTTTTTAGCCCTGCTGCCATCGCAACCGGGTTACCCGAGAGCGTGCCAGCCTGATAAACCGGACCTAAAGGTGCGATGTGTTCCATAATTTCACGTTTACCACCAAAGGCTCCTACCGGCATGCCACCACCAATGACTTTACCTAGTGTGGTTAAGTCCGGAGTGATTCCATAATGTCCCTGTGCACCGGTAAGGCTGACACGAAAACCGGTCATCACTTCATCAAGAATCAGGACGCTGCCACTCTGGTCACAGACTTCACGCAGGGTTTCAAGAAACCTGGGTATCGGAGGAATACAGTTCATGTTACCGGCGACAGGTTCTACGATCACACAGGCTATCTGTTCACCCAGTTCAGCAAAAGTCTGTTTAACCTGTTCAATATCATTATAGGTAAGGGTAATAGTATGTTCGGCGAGTGAAGCCGGTACACCTGGGGAGGTAGGGACTCCCAGAGTTAAAGCACCGGAACCGGCTTTTACTAACAGTGAATCAGAGTGGCCATGGTAGCAGCCTTCAAATTTTACAATTTTATCTCGACCGGTATAACCACGTGCCAGACGTAGGGCGCTCATGGTCGCTTCGGTTCCTGAACTGACCATGCGCACCAGTTCAATGGAAGGCATAATTTCACAGACTTTGGCCGCCATCTGAGTTTCCAGTTCAGTAGGCGCGCCAAAACTTAGACCATTGGGTAATACCGCTTCTACGGCTTTTATGACGTCAGGGTGTGCGTGACCCAGTATCATCGGACCCCATGAGGCAACGTAATCAATATATTGTTTGTCATCAGCATCATAAACATAAGCACCTCTGGCGCGTTTAAAAAAAATGGGGTCACCACCCACACCTTTAAACGCACGTACAGGTGAATTGACTCCACCGGGTATGTATTTCTGGGCATCAATAAAAAGATCATGAGAACGAGTCATACTTAAATCCTGGGCTGTGTTGTCTGGGTTCTAATTTTTTAAATCAGGTGTTTTTAACTAAACAACTGGGCTAACTGTTGTGCTGCCAGTTGGCTATCAGTAACAACAAATATATCATGTATTACCGCGAGCATGTCGGCACCAGCCTCGATTAATTGTGCACCGTTTTCAATGGTGATACCGCCAATAGCAACAATGGGGATATGCAATTGGGCTCTGGCCTGAGTCAGGATATTCACTTCAGCCGGGGGAGCAAGGGGTTTGGTTTGTGAGGGGAAAAATCGGCCAAAAGCAACATAGTCGGCACCTTTGTTTTCAGCAGTAATGGCCGCCTGTAAATCAGCATGGCAGGTGACACCAATGATTTTGTTTTTCCCTAATTGCTGGCGAGCCATGTCCACTGCCGTGTCTTGCTGGCCAAGATGTACCCCATCGGCCTGACAGGACTGGGCAAGTGCAACATCATCATTAATGAGAAACGTCACATCATGTTGCTGACACAATTGTGCCAGCGCCCATGCTTCAGTTTTACGCCGTTGTTGATCATCGGTTTTATCCCGGTATTGCAGGATCCGGGCTCCACCGGTAATGGCTTGTTCGGCTTTTTCGAGTAAAGCATCACCAAGCAGGGCGTGATCGGTGATCACATATAGGCCTTTTAAATTTGGAGTGGGCAAACTTTTTATTTCCCTTCTTCTTCCTCTTCACGAGCCCAGTAAAGCCGATTGGGTATTAGCTGGCCCATACCAATGCGGTAAGCGTGTTGTAACGACTGCCAGGTATATTCCTGAGCCTCATTAATCGCCGTGAAGGGTTCGAGTCCATTCGCTAATAAACCTGCAATACTGGACGCGAGGGTACAGCCCGAGCCGTGGTAGGTATGAGGTAAGCGTTCCCAGCTAAATATTTCCATTAGACGTTGATTACTATAAAGACGATTTTCAACATGTTGTGTTGCTTCATGGCTTCCAGTAATCAGAACATACTCACTACCGTAGGCCATGAGTTCCTGTGCACAGGCATCAATGGTATCTGCTTCAGGAGCCAGTATTCTGGCTTCGTCTGTATTTGGTGTAATGAGTGTTGTCAGGGGAAGCAATAGTTCACACAGGGCATCTTCTCCATCTGTCTCCAGTAGGGAACCGCCGCCTCCTGCGCTTAATACAGGATCCAGAATCACCGGAATTTCAGGGTAGTCAGTCAGTAGCACTTCCAGCATCTGGATTTGTTCAATGCTGCCTAACATGCCAATTTTAATGACCTGTACCGGCATATCTTCCAGCACGGCTCGGGCCTGCTCCATACTGAGTAAGGCATCGGTCGCCTGATAGCGTGATAAGCCTGTGGTGTCCTGAACCGTCAGGGCCGTGACAATCGGCGCAGGATGGGCTCCCATGCTGATGATGGCTTCAATATCGGCCTGTATACCGGCACCGCCTGTACTATCCAGGCCAGAAAAACACATGACGACAGGGAGACTATTCGTATCGGACATACTGGTTCCTGGTATTTGAAAAATATAGGTAAGTTTATCATTGTGTGGTTTTTGCTGGGATTATAATTTTAAGTGTTAGTGTTTACAGTTATTTTATTGAGATCGATGACAGTTTACTGTCATTTAGTTAAGGAACCTCTTGTGTATATATGTTCTGTGGGCTATTAACTCAGGGTAGAAAGGCATAATAAGACAAAAGCCGTTAGCCGTTTAATTGTGTATTTTAAGTCTCATAATAAAAATAGCAGGTAAATCCAGTCACTATGAAGAGCTCAGCTGAATTATTAATTAATGAATACCAGGAACTGGTCTCTTTGCCGGAAGTTGGCATTCGTGTAAATGACATGGTGAATGATCCGGATTGTACGGTTGATGCATTAGGTAAAGTTATTCTTCAGGATCCGGCTTTAAGTATTCGATTGCTGGCCATTGCGAACAGTCCTTTTTATGGAACCGGGAATGTAGCAACGATATCCCAGGCCGTAACCGTACTGGGAATGAATAAAATTCGCGATATTGTGCTAACGGCGGCGATTAAACAGGCATTTGATAAATTACAGATCGATGTTGTTCATGTTGATGATTTCTGGCAACACAGCCTGTATTGTGGATTACTGGCACAGAACCTGTCATTGAAAATCCCGGTCTCACCGGAAGCGGCCTTCAGTGCCGGTTTGCTACATGATATTGGCCAGTTGATTTTACTGCATCGCTATCCCATAGAAATGCATGAAATTATTCTTCGTACCGTAGAAGGTGATCCCCCGCTGCCTATTCTGGAAGCGGAGCAGGAACGTCTGGGAACCAATCATGCACAGATAGGTGCCGAGCTGGCGAGTAGCTGGAATCTTCCCCATTATTTAGCTGCTGCAATGGGCTGGCACCACCATCCACTGGAGGCGGCTGAATATAAACAGGAAGTGGCGCTGATCCATGTGGCGGATACCATTGCCCTGAGTTTTGACACTGAGGGCGAAAGTATCCTTGAGCATATTGAGGTTGAACCACTGGTCTGGGAGATATCCGGCCTTCATCGTGAAGACATTCCTCTGGCGGTGGAAAAAGCATCATCACAACTGGATGCAGCCTGCCAGGCTTATTTTGGTTAAGCCCGGCAGGGTTACTGCGTAGTTTTTAGTCCAGAGCGGGACTACCGCCTTTGGCTGGATGAACAGCGGGAATAATAAAGCTATGATCATTGTCTGCATGACACTGGACACAGGCACCACGCATATTTTCAAATGCACGGCTAAATTTCTGCCAGTTTTTATGTTTTATCGCATCTTCAAAGCCACGAAAACCAGTCTGTAAAAATTCCTGAGCCGTAGCCTTTCTTTTCGGACGAGTGATCATTAGTTCTCTAACCAGTCCCTGGATTTCCTCCATCTGGTATTCAGTAAATTCCCATTTGCCCTGTTTCGCAGCCCAGTAGAAGTTTTTATAGCGCTCACCCATCTGGAACATAATGTCCGAGGTGCTGGGAATGACTTGAATAAGATGCTTCAGTTTTTCTTTTGTATTGGCCTGTTTGCGCCAGTCCGTTTCGCTGGCATGAACATTTAATTGCAGGCTTAATAACATAATGATCATTACGCTTCGCATGCTTGTTTTCTCCAAAACTAAAAATGTAAGTGCAAAGCAGTATAGCACTAACCATTCTTAATGCAAATCATTCTCATTAATGGCGTTAGAAAGGTTTGATGACAGCAAGCAACACGACGGCGAAAAGAATCAGCACCGGGAGTTCGTTAAACCAGCGATAAAAAACATGGCTTCGCTGGTTTCTATCGGCTGCAAATTCTTTCACCAGTTTGCCACAGTAAAAATGGTAGCCGATAAGAATACTGACCAACACCAGTTTGATATGCAGCCAGCCCATGCTTTTGTATGCCATCCAGGCATAGCCATAAAGCATCCACAGGCCTAATGCCGTTGTTAAGATCATAAAGGGGGTCACAAAATAATAGAGCTTGCGTTCCATTATCTTGAATTGTGCCTGGGTGGCTTTATCTTCACTCATGGCGTGATAGACAAACAGACGGGGCAGGTAAAAGATCCCGGCGAACCAGGTCACCATAAAAATAATGTGAAATGCTTTAATCCACAGCATGGGTTAGTCCTATGTGTTAATTAATTCTTTTGTTCAGTTTTCTGTAAATAGGCTTCAGCCAGTGCCTGATAAATAGGAACTGGGCAGACCAGGTGCGAGACCCCTTTGGCAATCAGTGCAGTGGCCATTAAGGGCAACAGCATACTGGAATCCGCATTCATTTCCATCACGATAATGAAAGCTGTAATGGGAGTTTGTACAACACCTGTAAAATAACCCACCATGCCCAGCATGATCAGGGCGGTGGCCGGTGCATCTGGCATCAGCAATGCCAGATTGGCTCCCAGTCCGGCTCCAACTGACAGGGACGGTGCAAAAATGCCTCCGGGAATGCCACTCAGATAGGAAGCAATCGTGGCGAGCATTTTCAACAGAGGAAAGGCAAGTGAGGCTTCGCCACCTTCAACCAGGTGCTTGGCCGCTTCATAGCCGGTGCCATAGGTCATGCCTTCACCAGCAATCCCAAACAGTGTAATAAAAATGCCGCAGGTAAAAGCCAGCAATACCGGCCGCCTTAAGGCAAAGGGAGCCAGTTTTTGAGTTCCCATAATCAGGCTGGTGCTGAACAGGCCACCTAGCAGACCACCAATCACACCACATAGAATAACCGCCAACCAGGCACTGGAAAGTGGGAGGGTCGCACTGGATACACCGAAGTAGGTGTAGTCACCGAGGATGGCCAGAGCCATGAGTCCGGCCAGTACCACTGAAATGATCAGAGCACTGCTGGTCTTCTTATCAAAGCGTCGGCTCATTTCTTCAATGGCAAACATGATGCCAGCCAACGGGGTGTTAAACGCGGCAGAAATTCCGGCGGCACCACCAGCCAGAATCAAGTTGTGTGTCATATTTTTACTACGGAAAGGTGCAATATGGCGCAGGGAGTACATGATCGAAGCACCAACATGAACCGTAGGTCCTTCTCGCCCAATGGATGCACCACTCAGTAATCCGAGGCAGGTCAGAAAAATTTTACCAACCGCGACTTTTAATGACAGGACTTTGGCTCGTAAATGGTGTTGACGCATTTCCAGTGCAGCAATGGCCTGGGGAATACCGCTACCTTCACAGCCCTGAAAAAATCGTCGCGTCAGCCAGGCGATAAAGGCCAGTCCAAAAGGTGGTAAGACGTAGGCAATGTAGGGGTGGTTTTGATATAGATGATAAAACTGCTCATCACTGTGCTGGCTTAAGATGGCAAAGGCCGCGGCAACAGCTCCAATAATAACGGCACTTCCCCAGAACAGCAGGCGCACACGAATTTTGCGTGGGGAAAAATAATAGCGGTTTGTGCGTTTGATGTGGTGGCGATACATATGCTGCAGAATACTATCATGTTCGATTCGATAGAACGACCGAGGTCGAGGGAAGCGTTCTCTTCGTTGAAATCGAACCGAGTTAACACTACTCCATGTATATTGAAGTTTTTCTTTATGTTTCTATGACTTATCATTATGATTAGTCGTTAAACACTTTATATAGATTATATTTTTCGCGGAAGAATCATGATTAAGGTCGGCATTGTAGGTGGAACCGGTTATACCGGTGTTGAGTTATTGCGGTTGTTAGCTGCACACCCTGAGGTGGAATTGGCCGTGATCACATCGCGTAGTGAAGATGGGCTCGCTGTTGCCGATATGTATCCAAATTTGCGTGGACATGTTGATCTGAAGTTTACTGTACCCAACATGGATTTACTTAAGTCCTGTAATGTGGTGTTTTTTGCGACGCCGAATGGTATTGCAATGACTATGGCTCCTGAGCTGGTTGAGGCCGGGGTTAAGGTTATCGACCTGGCCGCTGATTTTCGTATTAAAGATGCGGTTGAATGGACTAAATGGTATGGGCAGGATCATGCCTGTCCTGATTTATTACAGGAAGCCGTTTACGGTATGCCGGAAGTTAATCGTGATGCGATTCGAAATGCACGTTTAATCGCAAATCCAGGTTGTTACCCAACGGCCGTGCAACTGGGTTTCTTACCATTGATAGAAAACAATCTGATTGATAGTAGCCGCCTGATTGCTGATGCCAAGTCTGGTGTCAGTGGTGCCGGTCGTCAGGCAAATGTGGCTACCCTGTTGTGTGAGGCGAGTGAAAACTTTAAGGCCTATGCGGTTCCCGGTCACCGGCATTTACCGGAAATTCGTCAGGGCCTGCAGATTCAGACCGAGCAACCAGTGGGACTGACGTTTGTACCACACTTGACACCCATGGTACGGGGTATTCATGCCACTCTGTATGCCGAGCTGACCGATGATAGTGCGGATATTCAGAGTCTGTATGAACAACGTTATCGCGATGAAGTTTTCGTTGATGTTCTACCTGCCGGTTCGCATCCTGAAACACGAACCGTTCGTGGCGCGAATACCTGCCGGATTGCCATGCACCGTCCTCAGGGTGGGAATGTACTGGTCATCCTGTCGGTAATTGATAACCTGGTCAAAGGCGCGGCGGGGCAGGCTGTTCATAATATGAATATTATGTTCGGATTTACCGAACAATGTGGACTTGAAGGTATCCCCCTTCTGCCATAACCGAGATAGTTTGAGATATCGTCTATGAGTCTGGTTGTTAAATCACACCGCCCTCTGGTATCACGTATGCTGTGGTTGCTGGGAATTCTGGCCATGTTAATCGCGGGCTGGTCCCTGTTCGACTATGGTCGCTATCTTGCCGGTTATGACAGTGCGGAAATGGAACATGAGCGGGGTATATTGCTGGATTTAAAAATGGAACTGGAACATGAAATTGACCAGTTGCGTGAGGAAAAAGCCCTGCTGGAACGCGCATCACAAATTGAACGTCAGGCTTATGCGGAGCTGGATGCTACACTAAAGGTGTTGCAGGAAGAGATCCTTGAGCTGAAGGAAGAGCTGGCTTTTTATCGTGGTATTGTTTCTCCCCGGGATGCCTCCAGCGGTTTACAGTTACAGACGTTTAAAATTGAGCCTAATGGTCAGAGCAATAATTACCGATATAAGGTAGTGCTAACTCAGGTACTGAAAAATGATCGTCTGGCCACAGGTCGGGTCAAGCTTTTTATTGATGGCTTACATAATGGCGTTGAGCCCGTTACGCTGGAACTGAAGGACGTAAGCGAGAAGCAAATCAAAGAATTGAGCTACCGTTTCAAGTACTTTCAGAGTCTGGATGGTGATTTAGCGTTGCCAGCACAATTTAAACCCTTACGAATAACTTTACAGATTACGCCCAGTAGCCGAAAACAGGGTGGAATTGAAAAAACCATTGAATGGACCCGACAGGAGAAAGAGATCAATGTGGGGAATGAAGAAGAAACCAAAACAGACAGCGCAGATTGATTCATTAATCGGCCAGAATACCGAGATCCATGGTGATGTGATTTTCAGCGGCGGCTTGCATGTTGATGGTGTTGTTAAAGGTAGCGTCATATCTGAACAGGGTGAAGATTCCCTCTTGACCCTGAGCGAACGTGGGACGATTGAAGGCGAGGTGCAGGTTCCGAATGTCGTTATCAACGGCAAAATAATTGGCGATGTCCATGCATTGGGACATGTGGAACTGGCGGCCCAGGCACGTATCAACGGAAATGTTTATTACAGCCTGATTGAAATGGCAATGGGTGCTGAAGTGAACGGTAACCTGGTGCATGAGCAGGTAAATATAGATTCAGTGGTACCGCTTAAGCCAGAGGCCAGTGAGACCAAGGTTGTCTCTGATACTTGATTAATTTGCTTGGGTATTGCATACTTGGTGCATCTGACCTTTACGGGTCTGTAGTGTGATGTGTAAGATCACGCCAATTGTGTTTAAAACTGGAGATGTAGTGTTATGACGACGGCAATTGAAACTGAAAGCCTGGTCGTGTTTACCGATGTAGCAGCCAATAAGGTCAAATCCCTGATTGAAGAAGAAGGGAATGATAACCTGATGTTACGTGTGTTTATTAGCGGTGGTGGTTGTTCTGGCTTCCAGTATGGCTTTACCTTCGATGAAAATACACAGGAAGGTGACACCGAAGTTGAAAACAGTGGTGTTAAGCTATTGATTGACCCAATGAGTTATCAGTACCTGACTGGTGCAGAAATTGATTACAAGGAAAGCCTTGAAGGCTCTCAGTTTGTAATTCGTAACCCCAATGCGACTACGACCTGTGGTTGCGGATCTTCATTCTCAGTCTGATTTTTGTTCAGGTTTATTCTGTAACTACTGAATTTTTCTAATAGTTTATGGCGCAGTTTTCACTGCGCCATTTTTGTTTGTTTGCTATCCTAGTGAGGCTAACCCGTTTAGCCGAGCTTGAAAAATAACAGAACACGGAGCTTTTGATGAGCGAATATCTCCCAGGTCTGGCCGGCGTGCCAGCGACACAATCTAATATTTCTGACATTGATGGTGAGAATGGTGTTCTTTTCTATCGAGGTTATCCCATCGAGGAACTGGCTGAATTCAGCAGTTTTGAAGAAACGACCCTTTTATTAATGGATGGCCGACTGCCAACTGCAAAAGAGCTGGAGACTTTTTCCAACCAGGTAATAGAAAACAGGCATATTAAATTCCATACTCGCGGTATGATGAAAAACCTGCCGCAAACTGGTCATCCCATGGAAATGCTCCAGACTGTGATGGCGAGCCTGGGGATGTTTTATCCCGGAAGTGACTGCTTAACCGGTAGTGATGCCTGCGAAGATATTAACTATATCCACAATACAACCATCAAAATTATTGCACGTATACCCAGTATTGTGGCGATGTGGGAGCATATTCGAAATGGTTATGATCCTGTTTCACCACGTGCCGATTTGAGTTACGCCGAAAATTTCCTTTATATGTTGACGGGTAAGGAACCTGATCCACTGTTGGCTGAAATCCTGGACGTGTGCCTGATTCTGCACGCAGAGCATACGATTAATGCCTCAACATTTGCTGTGCTGGTGAATGCGTCTACATTGGCAAACCCCTATTCTGTTATCGCGGCGGCAATTGGAGCACTGTCCGGTCCCCTGCATGGTGGTGCCAATCAGCGAGTACTGGGAATGCTGGAAGAAATTGGCGAACCTGAAAAAGTGGAAGAGTATGTCGACAATAAGCTGGCGAATAAGGAAGTGATCTGGGGAATGGGGCATCGTGAATACAAGACCAAAGATCCTCGCGCCACGATTCTGCAGGGTTTAATGGACAAATTTATGGAGGCACGGGGTGGTGATGTAAACCCCATGTTTGAAGTGGCCAAGCGTGTGGAAGCCGTATGTGAAGATCGTTTGGCGAAGAAGGGTGTTTATGCCAATGTGGACTTTTATTCAGGCATTCTGTATTCAGAAATGGGCATCCCTGATGATCAGTTTACGACAATTTTTGCCATGGCTCGTTCTGCCGGTTGGCTGGCCCATTGGCGCGAACAACTTTCGGATAACCGAATTTTCCGTCCAACCCAGGTGTATACCGGTGAGCCGCAACGAGGTTATGTGCCAATAGATAAAAGATAAAATAAAAGGGGCATATTTTGCCCCTTTATTTGTTTACTAAGATCCGGTCTCTTTTTCTTCTTGTGCTCTCCACTTCTCGTGGCAATCCAGGCCACAAAAATGTACGACATAATCCTGGGCTTCTTCACTTTGAGCTTCCGATACCGGGATTTGTTTTAAACAGACTTCACAGGCAACCTTGTCAGGTGCAGATGGTTTTGATTCAGAATTCATAATAGCCTCCTTCAGTATGCTGCAGGCTTAGGCAGTATTTTGCCGAACTCTTTAAAGTATTGGTGCTCTGTGCCAGATATACAAGTATGTCCTGCTAATATACTCAGGATTATGCAAAGTAAATTCCGCCTAGAATTACGGGGTGTCGTGCACCGGTAACACTGGGCAGGTTACCAGGTTGAGCTTCCAGCGTTTGTTTAGCCAGCCAGGCAAACGCCATGGCTTCAATCCAGTCGGGATCAACACCGACTTCCATTGTGGATAATACTTGCTGTGTTAGCTGCTGAGATAGCCGTTGCATGAGGTATTGGTTGTGTACGCCACCACCACACACCAGCACCTGTTCTGTATCAGTAGAGTGTTGGGTAATGGCCTGTGCAATGCTAATAGCCGTTAACTCACACAGGGTGGCCTGTATGTCTTTGGGTGCCAGATTCTGAAAATCCTGCATTGATTTTTCCAGCCAGTGCAGGTTGAAGGTTTCACGGCCGGTACTTTTGGGCGGTGGCTGGGTGAAATAAGGCTCGAGTAACAGAGTATTCAGTAATGCCTGATGAACTGTGCCAGTGGCCGCCCAACTTCCATTGTCATCATGACGTTGCTGCAAATGTTTCTGTACCCAGGAATCCATAAGCGCATTGCCGGGACCTGTATCAAAGCCTGTAACCAGTTTCTTTGGGTCTTTAGCCAGGACAGTAATATTGGCAATGCCGCCAATGTTGAGTATCACTTTGTTGCTTTTGTCATCCTGTAATATCGCCTGATGAAAGGCCGGTACCAGTGGTGCCCCCTGACCCCCTGCCGCCATATCCCGTCGTCTGAAATCAGCTACCGTGGTAATACCCGTCATTTCAGCAATAATGTTGGGATCACCAATTTGTAATGTGGATGGGGTGTCTGATTCAGGAAAGTGTCGTAGAGTCTGGCCGTGACTACCAATAGCTTTTACCTGTGAATTAGAAACTCCTGATGCTTTTAGCAGTGCCTTAGCGGCCTCAGCAAATAAACGTCCGTATAGAACATCAAGCTGACTCATACGGACGAGTTCATTTTTTCCCGGTACCAGCAAAGCCAGGGCCTGCTCTCGTAAATTATCGGAGATCGGGAAGTTTAGTGCGTGGTGTAATTGAATGGCATGATTATCAAAACTGACCAGTGCGGCATCAATACTATCAACACTGGTTCCCGACATAAGCCCTATATAGAACGTATTCATCGGTTTAACTCGTCATGAAAACGATGTGAAAGGAGACTTATTGATGCATGGCAATGCGAGTTTGTTTATGCATATCCAGTTGAGCAAGTAATGCATTCGCAAGGCGCATAAAATTATCTTTATATTGTTTCTTGATTGGTGCCGCATTGGGGAGTTTTACCGTCAGAGGATTACTGTGTACGCCATTTACACGGAATTCATAATGTAAATGCGGACCCGTTGCTCGGCCTGATCGACCAACGTAGCCAATGATTTGACCCTGCTTTACGGTACGACCCGCTTTCAAACCTTTTTTGTAACGAGACATGTGGGCATACAAAGTGCTGTAGCGACCACCGTGTTTGATAATAATCGTCCGTCCATATCCACCTTTGGTGCCGCGGTAGATAATTTTTCCATCGCCAGAAGCCTTGATAGGCGTTCCTGTTTTTGCGGCATAATCCACACCCTTGTGCAGACGCATTTTATTTAATGTAGGGTGATGACGTTTTCCATAGCGGGAGCTGATACGGCGAAAATCAACCGGGGTACGCAGAAAAGCCTTACGCATGGAAAGACCTTCAGGGGTGAAATAGTCACTGCGTCCTTTTGCATCGGTATAACGAAGGGCGCGATAGGTTCTTCCCTGATTAATAAATTCAGCAGCAAGAATATTCCCGTCTTTTACCTTTTCACCATCTAGAAACTGTTCTTCATAAATTAGTGCAAACTGATCGCCTTCACGAATATCCAGTGCGAAATCTATGTCCCAGCCAAAAACACCCACCATCTCCATGATCAGGCTGTCGCTTAAGCCGGCATCTTTACCGGCTTCAAATAGAGATGAACGGATAGTACCGATTGTGTAGGCGGTACGTTTTTCGATTTCTTTTTCTGCGACCCGTGCGCTAAATTGTTGATCCTGTCGTTGGATATGTAACGTTTTTAGTGGGCTGTATTCATACAGTAACTGTTGTAACTGTCCAGCTTCACTAATCTGGAATTTAAAAATATCACCAGGACGTAAGGATTTTAATCGTTTTGTAGATTTACCCAGGGACATGATTTGATGCAATTCAGCCGGACTTAAGTTGTTGCGTTTAAATATGTGTGCCAGCGCATCACCTGATTTTACTTTAATCGTGAGCCATTCCTGTGGGATTTCGTTTTGTTCTTCCAGAGCTAATGGTTCTTCAGCCTGGAGTTTTTCCGGGATAGCCAGCGGTAGAGTAACTTGCTGAATATCGTAGTCCAGGGGAGTTTGATCGGATGTGAGTTTGCTACGTGTCGCCGAAGCATCAGCTGACATCAGTAAAAAAACACTAATAATGACGGCAATACTAACTACTAGAACAAGGGCATGAATAAGGTTAAAACGTGACCGTTTAGCCAAATCAGGGGCTTCCAGCAGAGTGTTATAGTCTCGGTTTAGAAATGAGTGGTAATCCACGGAAATTACTCGTTTTTTTATGGTTCTGTAAAAGATAGCCTGATTTCCTATGAAGGTCAAATTATATTCAATATTAAGAAATTACGATGTAATTGGAGAATGGTTCTTAGTATAAGTTTGTAAGTCCCTTCATGCATCATCTATTCAAGTTAGATGTGATAGGCTACGCAGATTTTTAAAATAGCAGGAGAAATATCAATGACAGAGGTATCGCAAGAGGCATTGAGTCCGGAATTGCAGGAACATCTTGCGCAGATCAAACGGGGTGCGGAAGAGGTTCTGGTTGAAGAAGAGCTGATTGAAAAGCTGAAAACGGGTCGCTCTTTACGCATTAAAGCCGGTTTTGATCCGACTGCACCGGATTTACATCTTGGGCATACCGTACTGATCAATAAACTCCGTCAGTTTCAGGAACTGGGGCATGAGGTATTATTCCTTATAGGGGACTTCACAGGAATGATTGGTGACCCAACTGGAAAAAGCGCAACTCGTCCGCCTTTGACCCGGGATGACGTCATTGAAAATGCGAAGACCTATGAGCAACAAATTTTTAAAATCCTTGATCCAGAAAAGACTCTGGTGATGTTTAATTCCAGCTGGATGAATGAAATGAATTCTGCCGAGCTGATTCAGCTTGCGGCCAAATACAATGTCGCACGTATGCTGGAACGTGATGATTTTAATAAGCGCTATAAATCCGGGCAATCTATCGCTATCCATGAATTTCTTTATCCACTGATCCAGGGTTATGACTCGGTAGCGATGAAAGCCGATGTTGAGATTGGTGGGACAGATCAGAAGTTTAATCTACTCGTGGGCCGCGAATTACAGAAGCATTTTGGCCAGCCACCACAGACCGTGGTGATATTGCCAATCCTTGAAGGGCTTGACGGTGTGCAGAAAATGTCGAAGTCACTCAATAATTACATCGGTATTAGCGAAGCACCGGATGAAATGTTTGGCAAGATCATGTCGATTTCTGATGATCTAATGTGGCGTTATTTTGAGTTACTAAGTTTCAGACCTTTGAGTGAAATTGAGGCGTTTAAAACAGAAATCGAGGAAGGTAAAAATCCCCGTGACATTAAATTTCTGCTGGGTGAGGAAATTGTGGCTCGTTTTCATTCACAAGTTGAAGCGACACAGGCAAGAGAAAACTTCATTGCCCGTTTCCAGAAAGGCGCGATGCCGGATGATATCCCAGAAAAAGAACTGGCTACTCAGGACGGTAAATTAGCGATTGCCAATTTGCTACAACAGGCTGGTTTGACTCAAAGTACTTCGGAAGCCTTGCGCATGATCAAACAAGGTGCAGTCAAAATTGATGGAGAAAAAGTTAGTGACAACAAGCTGGAAATTGTTGCAGGGTCGACGCATGTTTTTCAGGTTGGTAAACGTCGTTTTGCTAAAGTAACACTAAAATAGTTTAATTGTTTTTTATTGAACTGTAAGGAGCCGGGGAATTAAAGCCCGGCTTTGTTTATTTGTGATAAAAGTTATTTTTTATCTAGAAAATCCTTTCCTGTAGACACATTCAAAATAAATTGCCTATTTGTACCTGGTCTTTTGCTTCATATTTGGGTGATTATCAATATTTTATTTGTTGCTTCTTACTGTTAGATGCATTTAATTACTAAGAGCAAGATATTTGATGCCTTTTACACGACCAGGCCTGTTGGACAGAGGACTGGACTTGGTTTGTCATTGTCATACGGTATTATCAAACAACATTCAGGCAAGATTGAAGTTGAAAGTCAGCCTGATGAAGGGACAATGTTTACTCTCTGGTTGCCTATGCAGCAACAGCAAGGACAGGATACTGGCTAGTACATATATTGCAGCTAGGTACTGTAGAGTTTAAAATAGTTTTAAAAACAGAAAGCTGGTTTTGCATTCAAAGAGACTCATTTGAGCCAGACATACATGCTCTATGTAAGCTGAAGACTAGCTATGTGTGACTGCGCTAGCTACTTACATGAACTTACATATCCGAAGCCATCAAACTGAATTCAAAAATTGAGATAGATGATGAGACTTGCAGGTAATGACGTTGGCCGAATTTATTCATCTGTACTTGTAGTATCGTAATATGAATAATTTAATATTCACGTAATCAATGAGTTAGGTTTTCTGTAAAAAATATATCAGGTTTTTCTAAGTTATTTTTAGTTTGGGTGTTGACGGCTGAAATTTGCTGCGTATAATGCGCCGCTTCTTGAGACGAATGAGACGGAATTCAGAAACGGCCAAGCAAAAATTTTTAAATTTTTACTTGACTAGGATGAGGATTCCAGTAAAATTGTTCGTCTTTGCCGGCTCATATGCAGCTGGCCCGCTCTTTAAAAATTTGATCAGATAATTTGTGTGGGTGCTTGCGTCGACGATGGTTTCGCTAAGAAATGTCGATGAAAGTATCTACGTCAAATCCTAAATTATATATACATATATGCTAGTTTTTTTCGAATCAGGATGCTTTTCATTGCGAAAAGTTTGATTGCACTTTAGCAATCACAAATGATTAAACTGAAGAGTTTGATCCTGGCTCAGATTGAACGCTGGCGGC
>JAPHRJ010000099.1 GCA_026196045.1 Gammaproteobacteria bacterium | reverse complement strand
TTTGGCTTTGACGGTATATGGTGTGGGTTCGCTATTAAACTCCCAGCGCAGGATGTCGTAATAACTACGAATATTTTCGACATAACGTACGGGTTCATGACCACGGGCATAGCCGTATTGGGTTTTCTTATACCATTTACGTTGTCTTAATAATGGCAGGCTCTCTTTTACATCTGTCCATTTATCAGGGTTGCCACCAAGCTGAGTCGTGATTTTGCGAGCATCTTTAACATGGCCGAAACCGACATTATAAGAGGCGAGAGTAAACCAGGTACGATCGGGCTCAGCCAGTTCATCAAAACGCTCATAGAGACTACTTATATAACGTGCGCCGCCTTCAATACTTTGTTGAGGATCGGTACGTTTGTTAATCCCTAACTGTTTTGCTGTCGTCTGGGTCAGCATCATCATGCCACGGACACCGGTAGGTGATACGGCACGTGGATTCCAGTTTGATTCCTGATATGACACGGCAGCAAGTAAACGCCAGTCAAGATCATTTTCATATGCGGCCTGTTCGAACATGTCCTGATATCGTGACATGCGTTGCTTCATGTGACGTAAATAAGTTCTGGTGCCGGCGTAGTTGTAATTACGAACATGGCCATAATGCTGTGCAAGGATTTGTTCAAGCTTACCGTTTTCTTTAATGCGGGCAAAAAAAGCTAAGGCTTCGTTATACAAACTATTGTCTTCACCTCGACTCATAGCCCAGGCTAATCCCTGTGCTTCTGAAATATCGAAGGCAACACGTAACTCTGGGTGATAGCGGCGTTGCAATGCAGCTTCATTTGAGTCGGCAATAGTGTAATCAATGAGTTGTTCAGCTACCAGGTTTAACAGCTCGGTACTTTTGGCCTGGGTGTTTTCTTCCCAGCTTAATCCATGCCACTCCTGTTGTAGTTCCTTGAGTCTTTCGGCATGACTGCTGTTGGCGATAACTTCCAAATGCCCCAGAAGAATATCATCAATACTACGTGGACGACGGTTACCAGTACGATAAATAACCTGTTGGGTGATTTCCTGGTAAGGAGTAGTGAAACGAACACGAGCTTTACGTACTTCAGTTACGGTAAGTCCTGCTGCTGCAATATGAGCTTTATTAGTTTCAATTTGTTGCAGAAGGGTATTGAGGTTGTCCTGAGTTTTGAATTCAGCTTTAACACCTAAATGGTCTGCAAAAGCGGTTACCAGATCATATTCAAGGCCAGCATGTCCATGAGGACCAATAAAATAGGTGGTAGGAGAGTTACGAGTAATAACCTTTAATACACCATCTTGTTTGACTTGTTCTAACTGACTAACTTGTGGCGCACAGGCATTCAACAGCAGTGTGATAACACTGAGTACTAATATAATGCTGCTGAATTTTAAATTACGCATATCGTTTAACTAAACTCTCAAAACTACTTTGTATGATTCATTCGTTGCCCAATTTCAACTGGTCAATAAATAGTCGATTTAATTGAAGACGCGAACTATATCACATCCATCCCTAATATTACCTTATGACTTGTGTACTAGTAGGTTGTATTTTTTATAATGATATGGTAGCGACAGATATAAGTGATCTTAAAAAGTAGGTGTAAGTGACGGACGTAATAAGGGAAAACAGAATATGTGGGCTATGGGGTATTAAATACCTGTAAAAATTAATTTATGCGTATATAGAAACTATTGAGAAGGGTGTCGTGATAGCGCCAGGATAGCGCCAGAAATTCGACAAAAAAAGTGTGGATCAGTTTAAAAAATTGCACATGACAATGAGAAAGGTGACCCGTCAAAATAGATAAATGCGGTGGAAGTCACAACGGGTGATGTGTTTTTAATCTAGCAGTTTGCTCATGACTGCAGGCTTTGTATTCATTGAGTATTTTTTACTGTATTGTTTGTAACATCATATATTTTTATGCCATATAAATATTACGGAATTATGTGAGTGGATAGTATTTGTAATAATAAAAAGAACTTTGTTGCTTCCATTCCTGATGATCAGGAGCGCTACAGGTATATTTCTGACGCCATTATGGGGGTTGTGTATTCCTGCACTCGTGATACGTCCGGCGACTATATTATTGACTGGATAACGGGAGCGGTTGAAAACGTTACAGGTTATACAGTCGATGAGCTTCAACAGAAAGGCTGCTGGAAATGTCTTGTCCATCCTCAGGACGTTGCTATCTTTGAAAAAAATATCACGTCACTTTCTGCGGGTGAGTCCAGTAATTGTGAATTGCGGATCATCGATCAGCAGGGAAAAATTCGCTGGATTCGAGCATTTTCCAAAATTGTTAAAAATAATGATGTTCCTGAGACTCATCGTTTGTTTGGCGGTTATGAAGACATTACTGAACGCAAGCAGGATGAAGAACGTTTACGATTGTCGGCCAGTGTTTTTGAGCATGCCCATGAAGGAATCATAATCACAGATGCAAATGCTCGCATTATTGATGTTAATCCAACTTTTTCTGATATCACTGGTTATGATTGTGATGATGTTCTTAATTTAACTCCAAGGGTGCTTAAATCAGACGTACATGGTTCTGAGTTTTACGACGGGCTTTGGCAATCACTTAATGAAGATGGGTTCTGGCGTGGAGAGATATGGAACCGGAAGAAGAACAGTGACGTATATCCAGAATTGTTGACCATCTCAGCTGTAAAAGATGAACTTGGCAGGGTAACAAACTACGTTGGTATTTTTACGGATATTACAGAATTAAAAGAACAACAGCGAAATCTTGAGACTTTGGCGCATTTTGATGCACTAACTCAATTACCAAATCGTACTTTACTATCAGACCATATAAAACAGGCATTAGATCATACCTCTCGTTCTGAAAGTCTACTCGCGGTATGTTATCTCGATCTTGATGGGTTCAAGCCTGTTAATGATGGTTATGGTCATGCAGTGGGAGATCGTCTGTTAATCGAAGTCGCAGAGCGGTTGAAAGATACTTTGCGTGAAGGAGATATGCTCAGTCGTTTAGGTGGTGATGAATTTGTACTCCTGCTTACCAATATAGATACGATTGATGAATGCGAAACTATTTTAACTAAAGTATTAAAAGTTATATCGAAACCCTATACCGTTCAGCCAGGTAAAAAGAGTGTTATTTCCGCCAGTGTGGGTGTCACCATTTTTCCATTTGATGATGCTGAACCGGATACCTTGTTACGTCATGCCGATCAGGCGATGTATCAGGCCAAGCAACTTGGCCGTAACCAGTATCATTTATTTGATCTTGAACATGATCGACAAGCTCAAATTCATCGAGAGCGTGTTGCACGAATTAAGGAAGCATTTAAAAACAACGAGTTCTGTCTATATTATCAGCCCAAGATTGATATGAAAAAGGGAGTGGTGATTGGAGCAGAAGCTTTGATTCGCTGGCAGCACCCAGATCGTGGCACGTTATTGCCGGATGATTTTCTTCCGATTATTGAATCGACTGAGTTTGCGTCAGTGCTTGGTGATTGGGTTCTGGAGACCGCACTGGCTCAAATGGAAACCTGGCAACAGGCGGGTTTTGATTTTTCCATTAGTGTGAATATTTCAGCGAAACATTTACAGGATGCGGGTTTTGCGGGAAGACTCAAAGAATTATTAGCCAGGCATAGCAGTGTTTCAGCTAAAAAGTTAAAACTGGAAGTGCTTGAAACGACAGCATTAGAAGATGTTTCTCTAGTCTCAATGATTATGAATGAGTGTCGAGAGTTTGGTGTATCGTTTGCTATTGATGATTTTGGCACAGGCTATTCTTCCTTAACCTACTTAAAACGCTTACCTGCCGATACTCTTAAGATTGATCGTTCATTTGTGCATGACATGCTTGATGATCCTGATGACAAGGCCATTATTGAAGGGATTATTGGTTTGGCTTCAGTTTTTAACAGGGCTGTCATTGCAGAAGGGGTAGAAACTGAAGCACATGGAGATGCACTTTATGATCTGGGTTGTGAATTGGCCCAGGGATTTGGTATTGCTCGCCCTATGCCTGCTGAGCAACTGGAACTGTGGGTTACTGATTACCCAAATAAGAAAACGTTTAAAAAGTAATAGTTAAGGAAGATCTGATTAATTCCGTTCGCCCTGAGCCTGCCGAAGGGTTCAACATATAATGCAATGATTTTATGATAGTTCCCGTTCATGGTTCGACAAGGCTCTCCTGAGTAACACCGAAGGACTTACCACGAACGGGAGAATTAATCAGAGTTTCTTTAATTATCATGTTATTTAAACTCAAAAAAATAGCCGGTATAACCGTAATGCCAGTCAGTTAAGCTGACTGGCGTTTTTTATTAGGATATTTGCTGGGTTTCGCTCTCACTTGTCGAGGGTAACATCGGTGTTCTCGTCGATGA